>NZ_JBKHUP010000054.1:0-54530 GCF_046565525.1 Coleofasciculus sp.
TTCCGACTAAAATACCTACTCATTTTTGAATAGACATGAGTAGGTATGATCGGGGATTATGTTACAGTTTCTAACCCTTCTCCCCCTATGCATTGACTGCCAAAAAATAACAGGATAAATATGTCAAATGAATCGACAACAGAGGCTCCGATATGGAACTGGCGACAACCCTAACCAGCCAAAACGTTCAAAACGCGATTAGAGAAGTAGGGATTAACCCCAACTACTGGTATCCAGTGGCTTGGGCAAATCAAATCAAACCCGGTCAAATCTTCCCTGTCAAGATTTGGCAACAATCCATCGCCGTTTACCGGACTCCCAAGGGTCAACTCCATGCTTTAGAAAATGCTTGTCCTCATAAAGGTGTGGAACTGCACAAAGGCATTGTTCAGGATGAGTATTTAGCCTGTCCTTATCACGGCTGGCAGTTTGATGGTGCGGGCAATTGTGTAGGCATTCCCTACTTTCCCCCACAACAGAAACTGCCCTGCGCCCAAGTCCGTACCTACCCGATTCAGGAAAAATACAAGCTAATTTGGATCTTTGCGGGAGATCCAGCCCTAGCAACAACCTGCCAACCGCCAGATATGCCAGAATTTGACCATCCGGATTGGTTTATGGTTCCCGTGAGTGCCAGGATGAAGTCTCATTTTTCTATTTGTAATGAAAATACCATGGATGTTTTTCATGGATTTTTGCACCAAAACCTTCAAGGATGGTTTGATCCGGTTCTTAAACGTTTGCAGGAAACGGAAAATACTGTCTGTGCGGAGTACGATGTC
Organism: Coleofasciculus sp.; assembly: GCF_046565525.1. Taxonomy (NCBI): domain Bacteria; kingdom Bacillati; phylum Cyanobacteriota; class Cyanophyceae; order Coleofasciculales; family Coleofasciculaceae; genus Coleofasciculus; species Coleofasciculus sp. Next base: position 783 of record NZ_JBKHUP010000054.1, read on the forward strand.
TCCTATAAAGGGCGTATGGCTCAATGGTTAGGGTTGAGCGATCGCGCGGATCAAGTGACTCGGCGCACCATATCGGTACAGTATCGCTATCCCCATTATTACAGTTCTCTAGAAGGCGTCTCCAACCTCTACCTGATGCGCCTCCCTATAGGACTTACGGAAAGTCGCTCCTTTGCTCTATTCTTTTTTAAGGTTCCCCTACCCCAATGGTTCCGCCAGCTCTTTGATCCCATCTTGTCTACCGTACTGGAACGGTTTGTATTTATGCGATTTCTCAACCAAGATATCGAAATGATGGAAAGTGAGCAGCGAACCTATCTGGCAAATCCTCAGCGTCGCTATGTGGAAGTCAATCCCGCGATCATTGCCATACAGCGGCTGATTATGCGTCAATTTCAACAACCCTGACTTAGCTATCGCTTGAAGTCAGGGATTGTCGGACAAACGACAATTTAAACCGTTGAATATCCGCATAGAGTCTCTGTTTGGTACAGACACCCGGATACTTCCCTAGTCCGGATCAAATCTAAAGCCTTTTGTCAGGCTGTTGGTAGAGACGTAGCATGCTACGTCTTTCCAAGACATCTTAACCGAGATGGCGGGAAGGGACTAAATACTTTCACTCGTGAGGTTTATCACCCATGTTACGAGTACCAGTTTTATCAAAATTGGGCAAGCCATTGATGCCCACAAAACCTAGCCGTGCTAGGCGTTGGCTGAGAGACGGTAAAGCGAAAGTTGTACACAACCACTTAGAATGCTTTGCCATCCAGCTAACCTTTGACACACAGGAGAATACTCAACCTATAGCCGTGGGTATAGATCCTGGCAAGCGCTACTCAGGGATCGGGGTTCAATCAGGTTTCTTTACCCTTTGGATGGGGCATCTAGTCTTACCGTTTAAAACGGTCAAAGAGTTGTTTAAGCTAGTTGCTTCGCGCTCACCCGGAGTCTCACGAGGTATACGATGAACGGGCTTTAGCAACCAAACCCTAGACATAGAGCTGGAGATGAAAACAAATCCAGCAGGGGGTTGAATTTTATGTTACCCTGCTAGAGCAGAAATTAAAAACGCACCAACAACAGCGTTCGCCAATGTGCCAGCGTTATTGTCTGTCATAAGCCGCTCAGTCCAATCACCATGTATTATGTAGGATTACCGTGTACTCTATAAAACCGCCAACATGGAGCTTGATATTCAGTCGGGATAATCACTTAAATTTAAGAGAAAAACACACGTTTTTATCTAGAAGCGGTAGTCTATCTAGGAAAAGGTGAGAGGAGTAAGGTTGTGGAAGTTGTCAAAGAGTACGTTCAGCGGTGGTACGAAAGTGGATTAGCGCCCGACGAATATGTCTGTCATCAAAAGCAAGGGAATTTAGTCGAGATAGAATCAGTTGCCACAGGAAAGTGTCAGACGGTTCTGACGTTCTGTACGAATGATGTCTTAGGTTTGGTTCAAAACGAGGCGGTTCGCCAAGCAGCGGTTGATGCTATCTTTCAATACGGTACGTCCAACAGTTCAACCTCAGTCCTGAGTGGTCGCATTGATTTACATCGACAGCTCGAACAAGAGATTTCTGAGTTTAAGCACCTGCCCCATACCCAACTCTTTTTAAATGCTTGGATGGCGATGCAAGCCTTGATGGATGCATTCTGCCATCTGGCTATCCCGGTTGCTGGTTTTCAGCATACCCGTGAGACGCTGATTTTGACCGATGTCCTTAACCATGGCTGTATTCTCTCAGCAGTCGTCAACGCGGGAACTCGTTCAGGAAAGTTATTTGGTCATAGTCCGCGTGTGCGGGTGAGAGCCTATCGCCACTGTGATACAGAGGACTTATCCCGTAAACTGCGTCGTTATGCTCGCCCCCATGATCGGATTATGGTGATTTCTGATGCAGTGTTTTCGATGGATGGGGATATTGCCCCACTCCCCGATATGATCGAGGTGCTGCGACATTACGAAGGCAGTGTCTTGGTTATGGATGAGGCACATGCAAGTGGGGCGATAGGGGCGACGGGTGGCGGTGTTTACGAACATTTTGGCATCCTACCCCAATACGCGATTGAGCAAGGTGTTGTGCCGCTGATTATGACTACATTCTCCAAGTTTGCCGCGTCAGCGGGGGCGGCAATTAGTAGCCATGTGCCAGAATTGATTCCTCTGTTAAATGTTTCTCCCACGTCTATCGGCACCGTTTCCTTGTCGCCACCCCTAACCGCCGCTGCTTTAGAGAGCGTTCGTCAGGTGCGCCGTCATCCCGATATGGTGAAAAAGCTTCAGGCAAATACTCGCTACTTGCGATCGCGCTTAGTTGAAGCGGGATTTGATGCCATTGGTGAAACTAATGTTATCCCGGTAATTTTACCCTCAGAAATTAATCCAAAATTATTTGGTCGTTACATGTTAGAGAACCATGGGATTTGGGTGTCACCCATCTGGTTTATTGCCAAACCTCGCATCCGGATGACGGCAAATGCCCTGCATACCAAGGAGGAAATGGATAAATTAGTCGCCGCGATGGTGGCAACACGGGATTTATTATATAAACCCATGATTAGTGCCTAACTTGTCCTGGGACAAATGAAAAATGACAAAGGATAAAATTCGGGCTGTAGCAACTCCAGCAGACCAGGAATTGTTTCTGGATGTACCCGCACGAGTCTATGGGAATGACCCTAATTGGGTGCCACCCCTGCGTAGCGATGTGGCGAAGCAGTTTGCCCCCGATAATCCTTTTTTTAGCTACGGAAAATTACAGCAATTTATTGCCATGGACTCGTCCCACCCTTCCCAAGCGGTGGGGCGAATTGTGGCGGCGGTGAATCAACGCTTAATTGAACGAGAGGGCAAAAGGGTTGGTTTAGTTGGGTTTTTTGAGTGTGTCAAAGATTTTGCGATCGCGCAATCTCTCCTAAATGCGGCTTGTCAGTGGCTGCGGGAACAAGGGATGACTGTGGCGCGGGGACCGATTGATTTGTCAACCCACAATAATTGTTTATTTTTGGTCGATGGCTTTGATACACCGCCCATGGTGATGATGCCCTATAATCCCCCCTACTATCCCGAATTTCTGGAAAAAGAGGGTTGGCAGAAAGCCAAGGATACATACTCTTATGATTTTCCCCTAGATAAGCCTTTATCGGATAAGTTCAAGAAAGCCTATCAGATTGCTTGTAAATCGGGTATCACCTTTCGTCCGATTAGAACCAAAGGCGAGGGATTTGAACAAGATTGTATCAGCCTTTATCACCTTTTTAACCGTGCCTTTGCCAACAACTGGAGTTCTGCGCCGAGAACGGAAGCCGAATTTCTAGAAGAAGCGAAGTCATTACAGAGTTTAGTTGATCCAGATGTTTTTCCCATAGCCGAAGACAAGGGTGAAATGATCGGCTTTTTTATGGGATTACCGGACTATAATATTCCCCTAAAACACGTTAAGGGGAAACTAAACTGGCTAGGAATTCTTAAGTTTCTTTGGTATCGTCGCCAGATTGACCAAGGACGGGTAATTGCGATTGCATCATTGCCAGAATATCGCCGTAAAATGGTGCCTCTGGCGTTAATTTATTTGGGAATGCAAGGGGGAATTAAGAAAGGCAAGCCCTATAAGCGAGCAGAACTAGGTTGGGTATGGGAAGATAATTTTCCGTCTCGTAAGTTGATTGAAGCATCGGGGGGGACAATTTATAAGACGTATCGAATTTATGAAAAAATGCTGTAGTCAGTATCAGCCTAATTTTTTTGACTTAGGACTTACGCACAGCCTCTATTGGTAGGGTGTGAAAGCGCTTGCGTAACGCACCATTGCCGCTATAGATGGTGTAGCTGCGTAAGTCCTGTGACTATTAAAATGATGATTATTTAGTAGAGACGTTCCGGCGGAACGTCTGTGCCATCATTATTCCTTTCGCTGTAGGATAGAACTACTGGCATGATACCCAGCCTTGCCGATTTTCTGGGCGCAAGGATGGTGCCCCTACAAGGTTAATCTATCAAATGAGGTATATCACGCCACTACAATTAAAACAGTTAATAATGGTGGGTTAGACGGTGACAACAACATCAACAACAGAACAACCGCAAGTTCGCGCTGAACCAATCGTTACACTCAGAGGGGTTAGTTGGCAAACCTATCAAGCCTTAATGCACGATGTAGGAGATAATCGGGCTTGGAGGATAGCTTATGACCAGGGAATATTAGAAATTAGGATGCCCCTACCCAAACACGAAGAACCTAAACGACTGCTAGAGAGTTTTATTGAAGTTATAGTAGACGAACTCGGCATTGAGTTGAGAAGTCTTGGTGCTTTAACATTGGAACGGGAAGACTTAACCCGTGCTGTTGAACCTGACACCTGTTTTTACATTCAAAATGAAAGTAGGGTCAGAGGTCAAGACAAAATTAATCTACCCGATGACCCACCGCCTGACTTAGTAGTCGAGTCCGATTATAAAAATTCTTCCATCAATAAATTTAAACTCTATGCCGAGCTTGGTGTTCCAGAAATTTGGCGATATCACCAGAATAGGCTTGAGGTTTATCAACTGATAGAGGGACAATACGAAAAAACTCAGCAAAGTCCGACGTTTTCATTTCTACCCATTGCTGAAATTCCTGGATTAATTGAGCAGAGTAAGACAATGGGACAACGAGCAGTCGTGCGTTTATTTCGCCAGCGAATTCAAGAAATTTTGGCAAATCAAAGTTTGGATTAAGAGGAATAGCACTAACGCCCCTAGTTTTTCACCGGAAGTCTAGAAACCTACGTCGGGGTGGGCGCGAGTCACGGGTGCACGTCAACCCACGTATAAACAAGTAACTATGACCCTAGCAACTAAACCACTCACTCTAGCTGACTTTCTCAAACTTCCCGAAACCAAACCTGCTAGCGAATTTATTGACGGTAAAATCTATCAAAAACCCATGCCACAAGGGAAACACAGCACTCTCCAAATATGCCTCGCAAACACAGTAAACGAGGTGGGATTTCCTGAAAAAATCGCTTACGCTTTCCCCGAATTACGCTGCACGTTTGGCGGACGCTCTATTGTGCCAGATGTTGCGGTATTTCAATGGGAGAGAATTCCCTTCGATGCTGATGGAGAAGTGGCAAACGTATTTGAATGTTCTCCAGATTGGACAATTGAAATCCTCTCACCAGACCAGTCACAAACCAGGGTAACAGATAACATTTTATTCTGTCTCAGACATCAAACCAGATTGGGGTGGTTGATTGACCCCGATGAGAAAGCCGTAATTTGTTTTTACCCCAACCAATTACCAGAAATTATGCGACACCCAGAGGATAGACTACCTGTGCCAGATTTCCTAAGTCTACAGCTAACCGTTGAACAGGTATTCTCCTGGCTGAAACTGGGACAGCGTGTGTAAATCACAGGTGTGCGATCGCGAAAATCCCTCTTAGAAGTCTTGGTGCATTGAGCTTGAAGCGCGACGATTTAACTCGTTTTATTGAGCCGGATAGCTGTTTCTATATCCAAAATGATTTAACCCTTCCGGTTCCTCATACTCCACCGCCACATCTTTCACCACAGCAGCAGCAGGACCCCGATGGCACCAATTAATCATTTCCTCAACTCCTGATTTATTCCCTTCAAACACCGCTTCCACTCGACCATCGAGCAAATTTCGCACCCAACCATTTATACCCCATCGACGAGCTTCATTGACTGTTGAAAGACGATAGCCAACGCCTTGAACTTTTCCAGAAATGAAAACGCGGGCGCGGATTTGTTCCTGTGATTGATTCTGCATTTTATATCAAGTTCGATTGAATACTTACTAGAGATAGGGCAGAATGCTTCAATAAAATAAAAACTATTTAGGAGGTTATTATACTCTAAATAAGAGCAGTTTGTTTAGCAGTTTTCGGTTAAATTGACCGGGCTAAACCCGCTCTAGCACTTGACTTATGATTTATAAATCTAACCTTATTGTTGACTTTGCTTCAGCTTTGTTGTAGTTCTTCCTGAAGAATCCGCTGATAAATCCCCGGTAAATATCGAGTCATTGAATTCGTTTCTATACCATAACCTAAACTCGTCCAAGTTCCCGATAACCGCCGCAAGACTTGATCCACTTGACCTTGGCGCAATTGTTGGGAAATATCCATTCCCCACGCTTGCGGATCACTCAGCCAAGCATAAACGACTGCATCCTGATATTGTGGCTCAAAGCTATAGTTACTCCACCACAAAAATTGCCAATGCTGAGGGTGATAGCGTTTGGCTTTGTCATACCAAGTCGTGTTAATAAACTGATACCGTCCGGCGGCGGTGGTACAATTGCCCACATTGGGACCTGCCACAATCGGCACACAGCGATTGGGATGATCACTCAAATCCCAAACATGCTCCCCTCCATACAGTACCGAATAAGGTTGAGAAACATTTGCCTCACTTGCCGAAATTGTTCGCATCAGCGCCCGAATATAAGGATCACCGCCTCGCATAACTAACGGCTGAGTCCCCTTGTCTCCTCTGGGATTGTGAAAACTCCATTCCCCTTGTTGATATCCTTCACGCAGTTCTAGGAATAGGATCATCAAAATTAGGATATTAATCCACTGAATTAGACGTTTCATAACATAAGGCTTAAAATTCGCTCCCATAGACTGTAGAGACGTTCCCGGGAACGTCTCTACAGTTGGATTAGGCAACATTAGCAAATAGTTCTTGCCAAGTGCGATCGCTCGCTTGTGGACGGGCAATTACTTCTACAATCTTATTACGCGCCTCGGCTTGAAATAGCGCCTCGACACAAACCTGTGCCACTTTCGTGCGCGGGATACTCCCATCAAATAGTGTATCCGCTGATGACATGACCACAGGATCAGGAGTATCTTCATTTTTCAGCCCCCCTGGTCGCACAATGGTATAGGTCAATCCACTTTTCTGGAGGTACTCCTCAGCCTGCTTTTTCCACACCAAAATCAGCCAAAACAGATTTAGGGGATGTAACAGTTGGGAGACACAAAGTGAGGAAACCATGACAAAATGCTCAATGCCCTTGGCTTTGGCAACATCGATCAGGTTCTTCGTCCCCTCATAGTCTACTTGGTAGGGTTCTAGGGGGTTGAAGCTGGGTGTAGCACCTGTCGCACAAAAAACGACAGTGCTATCTCCCACAGCAGCGCTGAGACTCTCAGGCTTCAATACATCCCCAACGACTAACTCAGCTTCAGGGGGTAAAATTTCCTGCCCTTTCTCCAAGTTCCGCACCAAAGCACGGACGGGGATATTGCGTTTGACCAGTTCGTTGACGATTCGGCGTCCTGTTTGACCTGTCGCTCCGGCGACCAATGCTTTCATCTAGAAATTTCCTTCAACAGTGAGAGTTGACGGCAAGATACACAAGTTATGCTGTAAAGAGCCTGTATTTTTTGATTCGATTCCTTAACATTCTCTTTTCAATTCTATAAATTATCAATGAAGTTTTGCCAGATGTGCAGATTTATACCGTAAATTCGTGAAGATGAAAGAGAGAATGAACAATCGCCAGTGGGCATCCTAGCAATAGGCACCAACCCTAACTGACACCGTGGAGCAATTATGCAGTCCCAATTCCTTAACCAGCAACCCATCGCAATCGAGCCAGTGCATCTAGATACCCAATCCACTTTTACCGAGGATGAGAGGGACGAGTCCCAATCATGCCAATTAGCGCCTGAGTTGACTCAGTTTTACGGTCACTTCCAAAATGGTGTAGAGATGTATGCCGAACCGGAACAAGTAACGGCTTATCTGGATACTCACCAGGAGTGGTTTCGTCACTGCGCTCAGCCGATGAAGGCTGAACCAATTGGAGCCAATGGTTATGCTTTAGCGATAGGGCGCTTTGGGTCATTCGGCTACGAAGTTGAGCCAAAAATTGGACTAGAACTACTCCCGCGCCGGGATGGGATCTATAAAATTCAGACGATCCCCGTTCCCGGTTACAATCCTCCCGGCTATGAGGTTGACTTTCAGGCAACTCAAGGGTTTGTGTCGATTCCAACTCACGAGTATTTTTCTGAGCAACAGCTTGAAGGGATAGAACTTCCCCCCACCATTACCCGTATCGAGTGGGACCTTGATTTAACTGTCGGTGTGCGGTTTCCCAAGTTTATCCAAAAATTACCCCAATCCTTGATCCAGAGTACAGGCGATCGCCTATTGGGGCAAATCGTCCGACAAGTGTCTCGCCGCTTGAGTCACAAGGTACAGGAAGACTTTCACAATCGGATGAATATCGTGATCCCCAAAAAATTAAAGCGACGTTGAGTCGGGAGAAAAACTCAAGCTAGCGGTGGGGATGTCATTTGTTGATTGTTCATGGTTCATTGGTAATTCCCTCCCCCTGCTTCCCCTGCTCCCCCTGCTCCCCCTGCTCCCCCTGCTCCCCCTGCTCCCCCTGCTTCCCCTGCTCCTATCGTCCTTGCTCGGCGGCGATAAATTCCCGTAGTCGCAGCAAATTCAGGGTTTGAGCGAGATTTAACGGCAACAGAGACACACCTTCTAAACGAGACTGTACCCATCCTTCACCCCAGCACCATTCGTGATAGCCATCGATTCCCTGGCTCAATAGCAGTCGCAACCCGTTAGACTCAGCCACCTCCACCTGATGTTGGATGGAAACTGGACCAATCCAACTGGTGAAGGTTAATCCTGGATGGAGTTGTTCCGGTAGTCCGGGGGAAAGGCGCTGAGTCGGCAACCACTGGCGCAGTTTCTGTGAATGCAGCAGACTGTCTCGGATCACATTATGGGGGGCTTCGAGTTCAATGCGGAGGTGACTTTGTTGAAAGGTTCCCAACATAATCTTTGTCCAAAAACGATAGGTCTGTTGCTGTTGAGTGTAAACCTTAACTATAGCAACCTCTGACATCGGTTAGGACACAGAAGAATTTAGTTCCGGCGGAACGTCTCTAGGATAAACGCACAAAACCTAGAGATTTTTCTAGCAAAAAGTCCTTCGGGTAGAGACGTAAGGCTTCTCACGGTCTGGCTAAAATAAAAAAGGAGTATGTTAAGAAGTGTAAGGTTTTTCCATGGCTGATCAGTTAATTCGCGCCACAGCAGCAGAAGGAGGTATTCGTGCCGTCGGTGTGATTACCACACGCCTCACCGAAGAAGCCCGCCAGCGCCATCAGCTCTCTTATGTCGCCACGGCTGCCCTAGGGCGCACCATGTCATCCGGCTTATTGTTGGCATCTAGTATGAAGCGTGAAGGGTCAAGAGTAAATATTCGGGTGAAGGGAAAGGGTCCTTTGGGCGGGATTTTGGTCGATGCAGGATTAGATGGTACGGTTAGAGGATATGTGGATAACCCTGCCATTGAACTACCGCCCAACGAATCTGGCAAACTCGATGTTGGCGGTGCAGTTGGGCATGACGGTTTTCTCTATGTAATCCGGGATGTGGGGTATGGCTATCCCTACTCCAGTACCGTAGAACTGGTTTCGGGAGAAATTGGTGACGACATTGCTCATTACCTGCTTAAGTCCGAACAAACCCCATCAGCACTGATGGTGGGTGTATTTGTCGGTGCTGAAGGTGTAACAGCCGCTGGAGGGCTATTAATCCAAATCTTACCCAAAGCGGCTAGAGACGAGTCCTTGGTGCAAATTTTGGAATCTCGCATTGCTAAACTATCCGGATTCACACCCCTGTTGCAGGAAGGTAAAACGTTACCGGCTATCTTTGAACAGATTTTGGGTGATTTGGGCTTGGTCATTCTGCCAGAAATCCAAATGGTACGTTTTGACTGCGGTTGCTCGTTTGATCGGGTGTTGGGAGCGCTGAAGATGCTAGGTGAAGCCGAACTTCGGGATATGATTGAAAAAGACGAAGGCGCTGAAGCGACTTGCCATTTCTGTGGAGAAGTTTACCAAGCGAGTGGAGATGAACTGGCTCGACTGATTGATGATTTAAGGGCTGAGTCCGTTTAATCGAGATTGGGTTAGGGGAATTGGGAATGGGAAAGGTGAGAGTTGACCACCTCTAGTCTGTCTATATCTGAACCCCAATTTTGATAGTTTTCTCTAAAGGAGGTATGGCATTAGCCATCAAACTTATGACCAATCTTCCTCATCGTAACAGCGGTTGCCCTTGCTCCCATTCCCGATAAAGTCTCAAAAAGAGTATGGATTTTTCTGTCTAACGAGAGTAGGATGGCAAGAACTGAGGGTGCTATAAAACCCACAGCATTAGGCGTAGCGAGTGGTGGAGTGAGTTATGAGTAGAAAACGAGAAGTGCCCGATCATTGGCATGCTACCTGGTCTGCCCAACCCAGTTGGAGTCAAGATTTGCAACACCAGAGGAGTGCTGTCAATCCTCATCAGGTCGGACATTCAGCGTCTTATCGTCAAACCACTCCCCAAAAGGTGGCGACGAAGCCAGCCCCACCCTCTCCCAAACAGCCCAAAGAACCAAGACGACGCTTTACGTTCGGCGGCTGGGCATTTTGGGTGGCGGTGATTATTCTGGTTTCGGGTGGGATAGGATTTTCCGCCGTTGCCCTTTTGCTGAAGCTACCTGCTTTGCCAAATTGTCCATCGATTTTTTGGCCCACAGCTTCGGCATCAGTGCGTCTCTATTGCGCTCAGCTTGCGGCAAATAAACGCACCACCAAAGATTTGTTAGAAGCGATCGCGCTCATAGACGCTTTACCTAAAGACCACCCCTTGCGCCCGGAAATTAACCGCCATATCGAAGAGTGGTCAGTGGAGATTTTAGCGATTGGAGAAGAAAAGTTTCAAGCCGGTCAGCTAGAGGAAGCGATTGAGATTGCGAACCGGATTCCGAGAGATGTTCCCGCGTTCAAATTGGTCAAAGAACAAATTGAGGCGTGGCAAACTCTGTGGCAAAAGGCTTCAGGGATTTATGAACAAGCCGAGGAACAACTCAGACAGTCGAATTGGACATTAGCGTTTCGAGAAGCGGTTAAGCTGACAACGATAGATAATCAGTATTGGGCAGCCGTTAAATACAACCAACTCGTGGATTTGATTCAAATCGGACGAGACGATAGTCAGAAGTTGGATGAAGCCTATCGGTTGAGTAAAACGGGTCGAGTCGATGATATTTTAAAGGCGATTGAAGCCGCTGAGAAAATCACACCCAAGAGTTTTGCCTACAAAGAGGCTCAAGATTTGATTGCTGAGTCTGGAAATAAGTTACTCAAACTGGCTACAAGTCGCTTAGAACAGCGGAATTGGCAAGGGGTGTTAGAGATTGCCAATAAGTTGCCCGCTAGTGTAAAATTACCAGACGTCAAGGCAGATTTGATTGACTTAGCCAATGCCCTATCCAGTGCTGAATCGGGAAGCGTTGGGGATTTAGAAATCGCGATCGCCTCAGTTCAGAAACTGGGTACTGATCGTCCTCTGTATGATAAAGGTCAAGAATTAATTGATCGATGGCAACGGGAAATTGAGGATGTGGCTCGACTGGAACGGGCAAGGGCGTTTGCCAGTTCTGGGCTAATTAGCGATTTACAGATTGCGATCGCAGAAGCTCAACTGATTCCCAGCCGCAATCCCCGCTACCAGGAAGCGAGGGCTGAGATTAGCCAATGGACTCGTCGCATTCAAACCATCGAAGATCAGCCCTATCTTGACCGCGCCACCCAACTTGCCAGCTTTGGCGGGGCAGAATCGTTACAAGAAGCAATCCAAGAAGCCCGTCGCATTGCTCCCAATCGCACTCTTTACCCAGAGGCGCAAAGTAAGATTAATGACTGGACGCGCACAGTTCAACGTTTGCAAGACCAACCCTATCTTGATAATGCTCGCACCCTTGCCAACTCCGGCAATCTTCCCGCCGCGATCGCAGCGGCTGAACAAATTAAATCGGGACGGGTACTCTATGGGGAAGCACAAAGCCTAATTAAGGGCTGGAAAACAGAAGTTTTGGGACAACAGCGCTTGCAACAAGCCTATCAAGCTGCCACTCCCGGCACTCCTGAAGCCGTTGCAGAGGCAATTCGCTTAGCCAGACAAGTTCCCAGTTCAGCCAAGGTTAGAGGTGATGCTGTCTCGGCGGTTAATCGCTGGAGTTATCAACTGTTGGCTTTAGCTCAAGATCGAGCCGCTTTTAGCTTAACTGAAGCGATTCGACTGGCTAAAATGATTCCTTCGGGAACCGAAGCCTATAATGCGGCTCAAGTGCAAATTCAAGGATGGCAAAAGATTTTAGAACCACCCCCTCCCCTTGTCGTGGTTCCTCCGAGTACAGATGCTCCACTTTCACTAGAACCACCCGAACATGAATTGCCTCTGGATGATAATTAAGCGGTTGAGGATTCTAGGCGCAAGAAAGCCTGAAAATTTAGTCTTGCCACACCATTAAGCTAGCAGTAGATATTCAGCGTGGAATTCTCGCTGGTGGTGGAGAGTTCCACGCTGATTGTGAAACAGTGCTACTCGAAGACGGGAGTGAGCAGGTAAACTTTATTGAGTGGACAGCTATGGATGCTGGAATGGATCATGCAGCTGAGTTGGTTGAGTTGCAAGTTCAACTCGCTCGGTGGCAATTCCATTGGTCAAAGATTTGGGCAGATGATGCAAAACGCATCAATGTTGCTGAACAAGCAAGGGTTTGGATGGAGCGCGTGTTGGAGATGTCAGGGCTTTTGTCGGAACCTGTGGCTAGTCCTCATCAAGGTTGAATCTGATTATCCTGGTTTCAAACGATCTATCATTGCCGAAGTCGATTAATTGTTCTTTTTTACTCTTGATACTGGAATCGTCGTAGTGGTCACATAGTGGATGATGGGCACTAGTATTGTCGCCCGCCAAAAAGCGAAAGTGAGGCTGTCTCAGCGCTTTGTTGCTCTTCGTAGACTTTGAGCGCGACACTATCACGCCACCACTTACACCGCATTCCGGACACAGCAAATCGCGATGAATTTCATCACGCAGTTCTCCTGATAAATTCTTGAGGTCAGGATCAGATTTCAAGTCATATCCAAGCAGTTATAACAACTGCTCAGGGTGTAACTCCCGTTTGAATCGCTGAGAATAGGCAGTCTTGGGCACTGGTCTTCACTATAAATAATGCAGGTTTTAAGGTTCTACACCCTAGTCTAACGACAAAACTCATCCCCGGCAAATGAATCCCAATAACACACAGCAATTATATCTTTTAACAAGCTCGTCTGGCATAGGATTGGATCAGAGTTTTAGTCCATTTTAATGGACTTAAGCTATTAGCCCGGAGTTTGAACTCCTGGCGGGTATCTGGGCTTACTTCTCTTAATCGAGAACTTGCTTATTTATCTATTATGAATTCCAATCCCACATCACAGGATTATCGTCCAGGGGATCAGTAACAATACGCCCGATCGCGTCAATTTCTTGCACTTCCTCTGGGGATAGCTTTACCTCAGCAGCCTTAGCATTACTAGAGGATTGTCCTTCATGACGCGCCCCCGCGATCGCATTCGTTTGCGGTTGGGCAATTAACCAGGCGAGGGATAATTGGGCAAGACTGCAATCATGGCGTTCAGCAATGGGGCGCAGTTTATCTAAAGCTTGCTGCGCTCGTTTATAGTTTTCCCCTTGAAAAAGACGATTGTTGGCACGATTATCGCCTTCTGGGAATTGATGATCGGGTTTAAATTTACCCGTGAGCAATCCTTGAGCAAGGGATGAATATGCCAGGATTGATATATTATTCTCAATGCAGTAGGGTTGAGCATCTTGCTCAACTTTCCGCCAAAACAAGGAGTAGGGGGGCTGTAAACTGTCAATCTTCCCATACTGAGCCGCTTCTTCTAACTGTGTACGGGAGAAATTAGAGACACCAATTGCCCGAATTTTGCCTTGTTCCTTAAGTTTGTTCAAGGCGCTCATTGGCTCCTCAATCGGCACCACCTCAGTATTAAAAGCCCCAGGGGACCAATGAATTTGATACAGGTCAATATAGTCCGTCTGGAGATTTTTCAGAGAGCGATCGCAGGCTTCGATAACTTTATCATGTTTCAGATTCCCTACCCATACTTTGGACGCATAAACCACCTGATCGCGCACATCTGATAATGCCTGGGCAACAATCTGCTCGGAATGCCCATTACCATAGATTTCTGCGGTATCCACCGTCGTGATACCCGCATCAAAAGCGGCTCGGATGGCTTTAATCGTTTCAGCGTCTTCAATCCCCACCCAGGCACTCTTACCCGCCTGCCAGGTGCCCATTATAATCGGTGTGATTTTGATATCGGAAGTGCCTAAAGGTCGCGTTTCCATAACAAATTCCTTTGATGTAGACAATTTTAACTGTAATTAGCCCAGGGATTAACCGATAAGCTAATCCCACCAAATCTTCTAAGTTTTGGCAGAGTCTTGGCGTCTATCCCAGGTACAATTACCTTGAACCTCTAGGCAGTAGGTTACTGAAAACCCTAGTTTTCGGGAACTCATAGGCAGGGAACACCTCCCTTGATTGGGCTATATGCTGTGAAAAGTAAGCTTATCCCTTCCCTTCTAAGATTTCTATCAGCCTATCTTCCATGGCATTCCGAGCCGCCACATCTGAACAATGATCAATGAGAGATTTTGCCGCCGATATCGCGGCTTGAGCTGTGGGGAAATCAAAACCGCCAAAGGGATCAATAATTGTCGGTTCAAGCAACTGTTCTGATTCTAGCCACGTTACTGTCCAACGCCCTGTTTTCCGTTCCCATATTGGAATAATTAAATATTCATCCCAATGGGTATGGTAACGTTCGGCTTGATCAAAGTTTGCCTTATAAGAGTGGCGTTTATAAACGTTGTCCACTACTTTTCAATCCTCCCTGATTCTTGATGCTTCACTAAACCCTGGTTTAGAGTCCAGGGTTTTTCTTTGAACGGTAATTTCCCCATAGCTTAAGGAAAGGCAATCTCGCCTTTTTGCTTTCGTCGTACTATCAGATTTTTGACATGATTAGTCGATTTTAGCTGATTTGGGCGAGGTTTCCCAAGCCTTTATTTGTTAAACTTTATATAGCTCCCGCTTTTGTGGGCTGCCTGTTGTTTTTCAGCTTAAGCGAGATAATTGTGGTCTCACCCAAACACAGAGTCGAACCCATCATTATATCATACAGGGACACTCAAGGGTTGACCATTATCAGCAGGAGTCAATTGCAGCAGGAAGGGAATTGCTTGTTTCACCCAATCTTGGATAGCCGTATAAGACGCCGCCTCTTCGCCATAGCAAACTTCCAGCATATCAGTATGGATCATGCCGGGACTCAGGGGAATTGCCGCCATTCCTTTGGGCAATTCTTGAGCTAGCGATCGCGTCATGCCTTCAATTGCCCATTTAGAGGCACAATAGGATGAGACTTGAGGAGAGGTTGAGCGTCCCCAACCCGAACTCAAATTGACAATTATACCGCTTCCCCTGTCAATCATTGCTGGGATAAAATGGCGAATTACATTGGCGACTCCCTTGATATTGACATCAATCAGACGGGAAAAATCCTCGCTGGGAATCTCCCAAAAAGGCGCCAAATCATTAATAATTGCCGCATTATTAATCAGCAGATCCGGTGGAGTGAACTCATTGAGGAGGAGTTTTGCCCAAGCCATGACCTGATCTTCATCGGCAACATCGACCACGGTAAAATTATGGGGAGGACCAAAGGCTTGATTGAGATCCTTAATTGCTGCCTCGTTTCGAGCGCAACCCAAAACTGTATGTCCTTGAGCGATAAATCCCTCAGTCATTGCTCGACCTAAACCCCGGCTGACACCTGTAATCACAATCACTTTTGTCATGGTTACTATTTTCCCTTGATACCTTTCCTCTAATAGATTAAGGCGATATGGGAAGATGCGATCGCGCACACGTTTTTTTGGAAGCAGGGGCGGGGTTTACTACTAGGACAGCGTCGAGACAATTCGTCGTTACCTCTCCTAGTGGTAAGGATTGTAAGTGTAAGTGCCTCTCCGATACTTACGGATTAGAGTTGAGCTAACATTACCTAAGTATTGTACCATTTAATGATTGGCTTTGTTCATCGTTAACGATCATATAGTGTTTACAGATGATTCGTGTACAGCCAAAGTACTGAAAGCCTTACTGGGCAAGGGTTGCTTCTTTACATCTCAAATGAAAACGCTCATATTCGATAGAACGATAATTTTGGAGGTTAAAGAATGAAGTTTAATCACAACGTTTCAGCAATACTAGCCGGAAGTGCGATTGCAAGTGCCATTGTCATTACCTTACCCTCAGCGGCAATGGCTTTAACGGGGGAACAAGTAAATGACATTGCTCGTGAGGTTACCGTTTTAATCAAAGGGAATCGTGGACACGGATCAGGGGTAATTGTTTCCCAAAGTGGCAGTACTTATTATGTCCTTACCGCTCACCATGTTGTTTCGTCTGAGGATGACTACAAAATTGTGACGGCGGATCAACAAGCCTATCAAGTGGATTACAGCAAGGTTAAACCTTTGCCTGGGGTTGATCTAGCTGTGGTTGAGTTTACTAGCGATCAAAGTTATCAGGTTGCCAAGTTAGCGAATTCGGACACCGTAAAAGAAGGCAAACCTGTTTTTGTCTCTGGATGGCCACGTTTAACCGCTGTCGGTAATGCCGCAGGTGGGCAACTGGTGCGTCAGTTTACCGATGGGCGAGTATCTGGGTTTCTGACTCAATCTTTGCACGGATACAAGATGATTTATACCAATACTACTCTAGGTGGAATGAGTGGTGGACCTGTTTTAGATCCAGGCGGGCGTGTGGTTGGTATTCATGGGTTGGGGGATACGGAAGATCCAAGGCGTCTAATGCGAGAAGGAATCAGTCAGGAAGCGGCAAGTAGCATCGCGGGTTTGATTAAACCGGGTTTTAACTATGCAATTCCGATTAATTCATTTTTGCAGGGAGCGCCCCAAGCTGGACTGTATTTGGGGTTACAAGTCGATAATTCACCAGCACCGGAATTAGGCGCACCTTATGTGGCAAGTGCTGAACCTGACCCCCGCGACACTATTGATAACATTAATAGTGTATTGGATACGGTGGGTCGCACGGTAGACACGATTAATAGAGTTCGCAACATTTTGAAGTTCTGAGTCTTTGGTCATGGGGAGCGATCACACAACAAGAGATGATTGCTCCTCTATCATTATCTTTTTGTCAGATTTGAAATATTGTGGCTTTTTGGGATGGTGTTTCTAAAATGGGATGCTCCCGAGTAAATTGATTGATCACTGGCAACAATCACCTACAGAATACCCTTTAAATTCAACACAAATTCCGGTAACACATTTTCTCCTGACAAAGTAGCCGGAGAGTTGAGAATTTCTACATCCTCTCCTGGACGATAAATCTCAACTCGCTTATTTTTCCGGTCAATTAACCATCCCAATTTTGCCTCGTTATCCCTATATTCTCTCATTTTTTCTTGTAGTTCTTTCAGGGAATCGGTTTCCGAACGCAATTCTACGACAAAATCTGGACAAATCGGGGCAAACTTCTTTCGTTGTGTCGGAGTTAACGCTTCCCATCGTTCCCGGCGTATCCAAGAGACATCGGGGGAACGCTCGGCACGATTGGGAAGTTTGAAGCCAGTGGAGGAATCAAAGGCAATCCCTAAATTATTCTGGCGGCTCCAAGCTTGGAGTTGATAGGCGAGTTCAATATTGCGATTTCCCGTTTCACTACCCGTTGGTGACATGATTAGTAATTCCCCTGATGTTGTCCGCTCAAATCGGTAATCTCGGTTTCTCTGACACAGCTCAAAGAACTGATCATCGGTTAAATCGATACTCAATTTTATCCGAGAAGGCAGAGTAATCGTTGCTATATTCATACAGGTATTACAACAGCATATTTTATCGAATTTTTGAAACCCACCCATGCCGATTTTATGGCGTTTCTCCTAAAAGCGATCGCCAATCTTGAATCGCCTGCTCGGACCAAAGCCAGTTCTGGCTCAGGGCGTCGGGTTGAAAATTTACGGGGTCATCTTGGAGAACTTTTTGCCGCAGTTTCGACGATTCATTTAAAAGATTGGTGCGGTTTTCGGCGGGCTGTTGTTGAGCAGATTTCCAGAATCCTAAAGCCAGTCCAGCATAAGCCGTTAGCGCTTCTTTCTTCGCCTCGTTTCCCGCCACATCTGCATCGATTTCCTCTTGTTCGATTAAGGTGAGAGCATCTAACCAGGCATTGTTAGCTCGCTCGAAATCTCCTTCTGCGTAGTAAGCAAAGCCAAGGGCATTATTATATTTAGCCGAGTCAGGTTGGGCTTTAACTGCTGTTTCCCAATACCGTCGCACATCGCTGATATTATAGTTTGTATCCCCAGTTTGAAGCGACTGCCAAGCCAGACGTCCTCTCAAGAAACTGATGGTTGGATTATCCAATTGGGAGGGAGAAACAGCCCCTAGTGCAGCATCAGCTTGAGACAATGCACCTCGATTCAGCAAAGCTTCCACAGCTTCCGTTCCGGCTTCGATCTTCCCTTGACCTAATTGTGCGATCGCTAAAGCTGTAACGCGACTCGTGTCGGCTTGCGCTAAGTTGCTCCTATCTAAGTCTGAGGGTTGGGGTACACTCGGCACAGGAGACTCAAGCGATGTAATTAACCCACCCGGTTGCGGCTGACGGTTCCAAAGCAAGGCGAAACTCAAAAGTGCGATCGCGACAGCACCGACGCCTAATCCAATCCCCAATTTAGGTGCAACCCGCCAGGAACGCCACCCCTTTTGATTCGGTTGCGCTGGCTGGGGTTTAGGTTTAACCGTCTCTTGAGATGATGACGTAGCTGTTTTTGGGGGAGGTGTCGGTACTGGCGCTTCTGAGAAAACCGTGGGTTGTTGAGGCGGCGGGATTAATACGTCCTGATTTGCTTTCCCTGGCGTCGTTGTAGGTGGATGCTTTGCGTCTAAGGGAGGTAACTTGGGTTCCTCGATCTCTGGGTCACTATCGAGTTGTTCGAGTAAACTCTTAATAAAGCTAGATGGATCATCCCCATCATCGTCTGAGGGAGTCTCATCCAACAAATTTTGGCTCGATGTATACTCATACTCAGCTAGGGGAGATTTATCCTCTAGCAGGAATTCATCCTCATTCTCTAACGTTCTGTTTAACATAGGTCGTGTGAATAGTTCGGCGTCACTTTCGTCAGAGACTAAAGGCATGTCTGGTGGTTCCGGTAACTGTAATCGTTCTTCCCGATTGTGATAGTCATCGTCCACATTAGTTAGGAATCCATCAAATTCGGGATGCAGATAAAGCACGGGCAGCGCCCAATATAATTGGTTGGAACCATAGGCAGAAATTAGCCCCTGTCGCGCCCGACTCAGACTCAGATCGATGGGATAGCCTTGATTGAGATTCCGATAAAGTAGGCGAGTCAGGGTAAGTGCCACTTCATCAGGAATTCGTTCTGCCATTGCCAGGACACCGGGAATACCTCGCTTGACCAAGGCTTCGGCTAAATTGCGCTCTTTGCCATTGTTTAGGGGGTTTGATGTGGCTGTATAGGCGCCACGACAGGAGTTAAACACTGCCAATTGCACCCCGTTATTTGCCAGCAATCCGGCTAAGTCATTGCCGTTCAAGGTTTCCGTTAACCCCGTTTTATTACTGACCAAATAAACATCACCGCCAGAATCCCCCAGACTACTGTGACCCGCATAATGGAAGACTTGATATTGACCTTGTTCTAAGGCTTGGGTGAGTTGTTCTCGTCCCGGTTGTTCGAGAATGGTGAGTTGAATCGCTGGGGGTTCTTGGCGAGAACGGCTTTTGAGTTCTTCTTGTAAGTGTGCGGCTTCCTGTGCCAGTTCTAAACTCTCTTGGTCACTTGGTCCGGCAATTACCATGAGAATTTTCAGGACAGGATTGGGTTGAGGGGGAAGGGAATGAATCGGTCGCATCAACCCGGCGCTAAGTTGATAACGGGAGAAGGCGACATCTGTCCCCGTTGCCAAAGGGCGATCGCCGGCATGGAGGACTTCCCAGGGTAAGCGGGGTAAGCGATTCCCTTTGAGTCCCAGGCGCAGTCGCAAGACGGTGCGTTGATTTTGCGCGATCGCTTGTGCCATCATCCAGCTATCACGCAAGCTCCCTTGAAATAAAGCATTATAAAGTTCCTGACCCAGCGCCACCAGGTTTTTACAGGATTGACGCACTTGCTGATCTGAGTTAGGCAAAAAAAACAGCTCATCCATACCGCCAGACCCCCCTTGTAACAAGCCGAGGAGGGGATCATTCATCAGTTGTTTAGCTTGCGCTAACCACTCATCCATGGGCCAACGGACTTGTTCTTCTGCCAAAGGCACCCCGGGTGCGACTCGTTCAATCCGCACTAGATGCTGCTGGTCGTCCCCCAAAGGGGTCACAGAGAGATGGAATTCCTGTGCCACTGCTATTGCCTGGTCAAGTTTGCTGAATGTCAAGGGTTTTTACTGGGTTTTCAAGGTTTATCGCATTCATAGTGTCTTTAGATATAGATTGATTTAATTCTGTGAAAGTTTCCATAGAGAGTTTAGGCACATAAGGGCGAGTCACGGGTATTCAATAAGACATTTTGACCTGATGGAGGAGGGACAAGAGGTTAATCCTGGTTGAAAACGCTGGAATTTTTCGGTTCTGGATGTTACTGAACTCCAATTGAAGAACGGCTTGGCGAATTTTTCCGGATGAACCCCGCCTATTCCCGAAGAGTGAAATGGTAGATGCACCCTGATTGACGTTCCCTGGCTCACTGATTTGGGCTAGGGATTTTTTTTAGCCCTAGTAGTTAAGGAAAATCCAGGATTTTTCCGTTACATCGGTACATCAGGATGAAAACGTTTTTAAGGGATGTAGGGGTGGGTTTCACGATTATCGTTTTTTTTCGCCCCGATTTGACTCAACCTGCCCCTAGGGTAGTTTTTCAGTTTTGATTGTACAGACTGGCTCCCTTGCGGTGGGGTTAAGTCTCTTTTATCTTAACAATGGTTGCACGATAGGGAGATATCAGGAAATTACTCTGAAAAAGGGAGAAGTGATACCAAGTTGCAGTCAAAGAGGTAATCTGTCAGGGTTCGCGAAACCCTTCACTTATGAAACCTGCATCTGTAGGAAACATGTCATGCCCCTACTCTAAGCTTTTTTTGAGCGCTCAGTGTGATTACATCGATTGACGCTCTAGGGATACACTAAACGATAGTGCATTAAGACCACAAGCAGGAGGGGAGAAGTGGACGTTAAAGCAGCTGTCGCCTACGAAGCAGGTAAACCGTTAACGATTGAAACGGTTCAGCTAGAGGGACCCAAAGCTGGGGAGGTATTAGTCGAAATTAAAGCCACAGGTATTTGTCATACCGATGCCTATACCCTCTCTGGCAAAGACCCAGAAGGACTATTCCCGGCTATCTTAGGACATGAAGGTGCAGGTGTAGTCGTGGAGGTTGGAGACGGGGTAAACAGCGTTAAACCCGGTGATCATGTGATTCCTCTCTACACACCCGAATGCCGGAACTGTGAGTATTGCTTAAGTTTCAAAACCAATCTCTGTCAGGCGATTCGGGCAACTCAGGGACGAGGAGTCATGCCCGATGGCACAAGTCGGTTCTCAATGGGTGGCAAAATGCTACATCACTACATGGGAACCTCTACCTTTGCTAACTATACCGTATTGCCCGAAATTGCCGTGGCGAAAATTCGGGACGATGCGCCCTTTGAAAAGGTTTGTTACATCGGCTGCGGTGTAACTACGGGGATTGGTGCGGTGATTAATACTGCCAAAGTTGAACCTGGTTCCAGAGTTGTGGTATTTGGACTGGGTGGGATTGGCTTAAATGTGATCCAAGGGGCGCGAATGGTGGGCGCGAGTCAAATTGTTGGCGTTGATATTAATCCAGATAAACGGGAATTGGCAGAAAAGTTTGGCATGACAGATTTTGTTAATCCGCGTGAAGTCGAAGGGGATTTAGTTCCTTATTTGGTGGAGTTAACCAAAGGGGGCGCTGATTATAGTTTTGAGTGTATTGGGAATGTAAATGTGATGCGCCAAGCCTTAGAATGTTGCCATAAAGGATGGGGCGAGAGTGTAATTATAGGCGTGGCTGGTGCTGGGGAAGAAATTAGTACGCGCCCGTTTCAATTAGTAACCGGACGAGTTTGGAAAGGAAGCGCGTTTGGTGGAGCAAGGGGACGCACTGATGTTCCTAAAATTGTGGATTGGTATATGGAAGGTAAGATTAATATTGATGATTTAATTACCCATGTCATGCCCTTGGAGAAAATAAATGAGGGGTTTGATTTAATGCACAAAGGGGAATCGATTCGCAGTGTGGTGACATTTTAAGGCAACTGGGTGGTAGGGGCGGGTTTTACCCATAACGTTTTGGAAACAACCTCTAACTTGACTAAACCCGCCTCTTTCTTTAGCCGCAGGGGAGCGAACCTGAGCAGGTAAAAACGCCCCATTGTAGAAGTCATTGGAACATGGGAATAACAGCTCTAAAATTATCGTACTAGAATTAAGCGTAATCAGGGAGCGCGATCGCAATTGTCTGTTAATTGGGTAGAGTGCGATACGTTCCTTCGGAACAGGCTTCGCCAACGCGAGATTTTATAGAGTGAGTATTGCTGTTATTTTATAGTTAGTTAAATATAGGGCGCACAACAATAATAAAAGGCGCACGTCGGTGCGCCCCTACTGTCGAATATTTTCAATTTTATCCATCAGATGGTTTTTGTGTAACGCGCTTTTTCCAGTATCCAGGTTCTCGGCTACAATGCATAACCGCTACAATCAAAATGCAATCCTCCTCGACAGTGTATAAAATTCCATAAGGAAACTTGCGCGTCAGACATCGACGAATATCTTCTTCAACAAACGCCCAACGATTCGGGGAATCAACAATACGAAAAATTGTCTCCTCAACCGCATTAATAAATGCCTGATGCTCATTCAACCCGACGCTGTGAATAAAATTCCACCGCTTCACTATATTCCGTCAAAGCTGCTGGGTGAAAAACGTATTTCATGACTCCAGAAGCCGTCTCACTTGAGCTAATGCTTCTTCTCCAGAAATGGGTTGAACTACACCACTTCGGATTTCATCTCGACGCCTCTTAGCTTCATTGAGCCAAAGCGTTTGGACTGTATCGTCCACATCAAACTCAAGACTTTCAACCAATTTCTCTGCCAACAATGCTCTCAATGGACTGGGTAAGGATAAAGCGTCTTTCATTACTTGCTCGACAGAAGCCATAATTCCATACAGGATAGGGATTAGTCTGAGTCTAGCAAGAAAGCGGCAGATTTAACATATAGCTCAAAGCATTGTGCGATACGTTCCTTCGGAACAGGCTTCGCCAACGCGAGATTTTATAGGGTGAGTATTGCTGTTATTTTATAGTTGGTCAAATATTAGGACGCACGACAATAATAAAAGGCGCACGTCTGTGCGCCCCTACCGTCGAACAGGGAAAGATCGCATCCACTGAAACGGTACGTGCAATCGGGATGCAGCCTTGCATAGTTAACTCGATAATTGTGTTGGCTTCCTCTTGGAGCT
Organism: Coleofasciculus sp.; assembly: GCF_046565525.1. Lineage (NCBI taxonomy): Bacteria > Bacillati > Cyanobacteriota > Cyanophyceae > Coleofasciculales > Coleofasciculaceae > Coleofasciculus > Coleofasciculus sp. The sequence continues at coordinate 24,307 of NZ_JBKHUP010000054.1, forward strand.
GCGTGAAGGTGCGACTATGTTTTATAATAAGAGAATTAAATTTGTTGAATAACAGGAATGGAAAAAGTTAAATTTATTGATTTATTTGCTGGAATTGGTGGATTTAGAATTGCCTTTGAAAGAACGGGCTATAAATGCGTGTATTCTTGTGAAATTGATCCCAAGTGTCAGGAAGTATATTTTAATAATTTTTCAGATAGACCCGCAGGTGACATTACAAGAATAGACATTAATAGTATTCCTAATTTTGATGTTTTAACGGCGGGTTTTCCTTGTCAGCCTTTTAGTATATGTGGTAAAAGAAAAGGTTTTCAGGATACAAGAGGTACATTATTTTTTCGCATTTGTGAAATAATTGCAGCAAAAAAACCTCCAGTTATTCTCTTGGAAAATGTAAAACATTTAATGCATCAAGATAAAGGTAAAACACTAAATGTAATTTTGTACTCTTTAGAAGATTTGGGATATAAAGTCAATTATAGCCTGCTGAATTCTAAAGATTTTGGAGTTCCCCAAAACCGGGAAAGAATAATTATTGTTGCCACCAAAAACAAACGATTTAATTTTAATAAGTTGAAAACCATAAACTCTAGAGCAAAATTAAAAAGTTTTCTATCCGATTCTGAAAAATTTGAATATTTAGAGCCGGACAGCTATACCTTAATAGATCAACCCAAACAACAGCAATCGGGATTAATTTTTGTAGGATATCGGAATAATAAGAGTATTTGGAAAAAAGGAGTTAGACCCAATACTCATCATTTATCTAGGGTTCACCATCAACCCAATAGAATTTATTCAGTAGAAGGCATACATCCTACAATACCTTCTCAAGAGACATCGGGGCGATTCTTTATTTATATTCCTGAAGAAAATGCCGTTCGCAAATTGACGATTAAAGAATGTTATAGAATTATGGGATTTCCAGAGAATTTTAAACTCCACGGAAATTTAGGAGAATGTTACAAGCAGGTGGGAAACTCGGTCTGCATTCCCATGGTTTCTGAAATTGCTCATCAATTAAAGGAACAAATATTTTTTGGTAGTCAGGAAGAAGAGAATGATCATCATTTTATAGCTAAAAAGGAAGAAAAGTTTATTCAATTGCAAATACCGTGATTACGCTTATGAATCACAAAAAAAATGAGAGAATAAGGCATTTAGGGATCGCAACCGCCTGTTGATTGGGTATTGTGCGATACGTTCCTTCGGAACAGGCTTCGCCAACGCGCGATTTTAGTAGACTGAGGATTGCTGTGATCTTATAGTTGGTTAAATATAGGATGCACGACAATAATAAAGGCCGCACGTCGGTGCGCCCCTACCGTCGAACAGTAAGCGCGATCGCACTTCGGGAAAGTATAGATGCGATCGCGCTACAATAGCAGCAGGTTAATCTGAGGCTGATTTTAGTATGCCAATTACATTGCCACCGGAACTGGAACAGTTTATCAACAATCAGGTTGCTAGCGGCAAGTATGCCTCTACTGATGAAGTCTTCTTGGCTGGTATTAAGCTGCTACAGGAACGAGAAAATCTTTATCAAGGACGGTTTGAAGAATTACGCCGCGAGATTATGGTTGGAGTTGAAGAGGCTGAACGAGGCGAATTGTTAGACGCAGAAACCGTTATAATTGGGCTGCAAGAGAAATTGCAACAGCGTCGCGCTTAGGCTAATTGATGAGCAATGTTTGCCGAATTACACCGACAGCAAGCCGAGATATAGAGAGTATTATGGACTATATCGCCCAGAGAGGAAGTATTGAAACGGCAGAGCGTTTTCTTGAGAAGATTGACACGAAGTTCAAAATGCTATCTCAGTTCCCCCGAATGGGACGTCAACGAGATGAACTATATCCCAACTTGCGGAGTGTACCGTTAGAGGATTATCTAATTTTTTATCGTCTGGTTCCAAATGGAATCGACGTGATGCGGGTAGTGGGCGGCTATCGCGATCTAGGGGCGTTATTTGGGGAAAAGAATCAAGACTAAGCTATCGCATACATCGACACAGAAACGCGATCGCACTTCAGTCTTGAGCAATTAGGCGAACATCAAGCGACTTTTGGGTTCAGGAATCGGACGCCCTAATTCATTGGCTGTTTCAATCCACTCGGAGCATAATAACTTCTACATTTTGCAGTGCTTCTTGGTAAGTTTCGCCATCAGCAGCGCAACCGGGTAATTCTGGTACTTCGGCAATAAATGCCTGGTCTTCTGGGCTCCAGTAGAGGATAATTTCATAGCGAAGCATCATCTTGACCTCCTAGCTGGTACTTGAGAATCACGGCACGGACTTGCTTTACCTGATAAACTTTCGCTTGTGAGCTGTTGGGTTGCATTAGAGCATTTTAAGGAGATTCTTGAATATCTGAAAAATTTACTCTGTCCTCCCAATCAAGGGGCATAGACATCTCACCTAAGTCCAGCGTGCATTGAACCCAATCTATCTGATCAACTATACGGGAACGCATACGTCTTACTAAAGTACTCCACGATTCGATATCACCCACGTCTGAAATTGCTTTAATTTCAGCGAGTTCGCTTGCATCCAGCAGCACTGGCTGGGCTAGTTGTACACAATAGGGTGGACGGAGTTCGGTAGTAAAGCTAACGGAATAGCTTTTGGCATTACAGTTATCATCAACCTGACTCAAGACACGTACAACAGCCGTTACCTGTGATGAGCCAAGAGGCTTATTAGTTGTAATGTTACGAAGATGACTCGGACAGATGCGTATATCGTCTTGCTGGACATTTAATTTCCTGTCAGAGAAACACGCCAACGCATAATGGCTCTCCTTTTTTCTGCCAGAAGGCAAAGACGCACGGCTGGTGACAAAGTAGTGAATTGGTAATTTTCGTGTTTGTCCTTGTGCGTCAACATAAGCGTTCCACAAGACTACTTCAGCCGGTGCCACGTCGATCATCTTTGGTTTGCTGGGCATCGGAGAAAAAATCGCAGGCAAAGACAGTATGTCACGGGCAGCAACTTGAGCATTTTTACCCAGAGACTGCCCAATCCCCCATAAAAAGTACCCGTTACCTAATTGCCGTTCCCATTCCTTCCTGCGGATAATTGCTGTCAACTCTTCGCTAGCCTCTGTACCCATTTTTGTCCAGCAGAATGCCGGCGGCAATTTGCTCATTGTCATATGCGTCTCCAAGTGCTTAAATCATACCAGCAGGTGAAGGAGTGTTGCTTATGGTTATCATAAGGACTGAAAGGGCTAAACAAAAAGACAGATTACATCGCAGGAGATTCACTTGACCACGCCTGATCGCCAGATTGATATGATTTTGGGGTCACTGGAGTCTGCTGGTTTCCCACGCAGCCTGCAAAATCTCTTGCTGCCGGAGTGGGTGACACCAGAAGTTTTATCGGATGCCACAGTGTCATCGGAGATTGCGGCAATTCTGGCAAAACGATTGGGTCTTCGTGCTAGTCCTCTTTTCGCTGCCAATCCGCAGGTAGAATCGCTTCGGCGACGAGAAATTAAGTATAAGCGATCAATTCCGAACCAGTCAAAGAACTTAACGGCTGCCACATCAATTGCTGTTAGCGTTGCTGAATCTGTAGCAGTAGCTGCAAGGGTGAAATTCAGTCCGTTTGTAGGTAGTGCTGCCAATCTCCGCCAAGAGGTGCTTGCTGATTTTCCAGGTAAATGGCTGGGGCTGAGAAATTTGTTGATGAGTTGCTGGTCTCATGGCGTACCTGTGGTTTATTTAGCACAACTCGGTCAAGGTGTGGCGAAGATGGATGGCATGGTGGTTTATACAAGCGATCGACCAGTCATTATCTTATCAAAAGCGTCACCCCTTTGGGCATGGCAACTCTTTATCTTGGCTCACGAAATTGCCCACATAGTGCTTGGGCATGTACTACCGGGTGACATATTAGTCGATGAGAAACTAAGTGAAGATTTATATATCTCAAAGGATAATGATTTGGATGAGCGTGCAGCAGATAACTTTGCGATCGAGTTATTAAACGGTAGGACAGAAGCAACTTATTCTTTGGCAAGTCAGGCTAATTTTAGGGAATTGGCGGATACTGCATATAATTTTGGTACGGCAAACAAAATCGATCCCGGACACATCGTATTGAATTTTGCGAATCAGTCTCGTCAATGGGGTATTGGCATTGAGGCTGCAAAGTTTTTGCAGGGAGAGAACCCACCTGCCTCGGCTGTAATTAGTGAAGCGATGTGGGGCGGCATTAACCCTGAAGCACTACCAATGGATACTATTGAATTTCTGACTAGGATTACTGATTCTTACGCTGAATTTGAGCGGGTGGCTAGTTCATACGTTGCTTTAGGGTAGCTCATGAACCAGTCACTTGCAATCGATAATGATGCCTTGCTCAAACTCGCTCGTTACGGGTTGCTGAATGAAGCCTTAGCTCTATTTAACTGTACCTCCACCAATGTTAGTGTACTTGCAACGGCTAAATACAAGCTCTTACCGGCTAAAAATCGCTTGCAGCTTTGTAAAGATGAAGAAAGTGCTACTAGATTGGAAGCATTCCTAAGAACCTCTAATCAACTGGATGCTGGATTGGCAGTGGGTGCTGGATTGGCAAACCCGGATGTGTTTGACACACTGAACGCTGTTCCTGATATTGATACTGGAGAAGCTCTATTGTTCGCAGTGGGTGCTAATAATAGCAACATACTCATAACTACAGGCGACAAACGCTCTCTAAAGGCGCTTTGTTCTCATGATTCTGTTGCTGATATCTCCAAAGCGCTAACAGGTCGTGTAGTCTCGATAGAAGTGCTATTCTCTATGTTAGCGGACTATCAATTTGCCCTCATTCAAGAACGTGTAAGAGCCAAACCTGATGTTGATAAGACGTTGAAAATAGTCTTCGGAGTAAAAGCCCCGGCTGATTTTGAATCAGTCAAGCAGGGCTTTGCTTCCTACATCAATGACTTACGGAGCAAAACTGGTACTTTGCTTTATTTACCATCAAGTTAATTTCTCAGGAGAACTGCATAAGGTTCCTTAACGCGAGCAACAAGCTCAATGTGCTTTACAACCTGTTCATTGTGTGAATCTAATAGCTCTCGATGCTTGTAATGAAAGCATCCTTTGTCTACCTGACCAATCAAATACTTATCGGCTTTACGCCCACGGCTAGGACCCACTCCAACCTGTAATTCGCCTAGAGCCAAGTCGAATTCCTCCACCCGCAGCTCATCCAGAACCAACGCATAACGAGACCCGCGAACTTCTATGCCTTTGGGAATTGGCTGCCAATTCACACCGTCATCGGAATACTGCTTAGCAATTTCTGGCGGGGCTGCATGCTTAGAGTCTATTTTTTGCATAACAATGAGAACTTGGTTGCCGCTTTCTTCCACCTCTTTGGCAAACGGTTGAACCATAGTCAGAGGATGGCAGGTATTACCGCCATAGCCCCAAAAAATTGAACCTGCCTCTTCAAACTCGCGTTGTTTCCGCTTAACGATATCTTCGATGCTTTCTTGCGCGTGCAAACCGACTTTCATAAATATCAGACCGGCTTTTTTAATCGAGTCGTCCATGGTTCACCTCAAGTTTTTCAAGTATGTAAAGCTGATCCGATTCTCTTCCTGGGTTCAGCCTCGTCCGCTCACGCACATATCGAAAGCGCAATGGAGAATTCTTACCGTAGAAATTTTCAAGTCGTGCCAACTCAAGAGGTTCTGATGTTGTTTCCATAAGACTGGGATCAATACGACGAAACAAACAAGAACATGAACGCAGATCAGGGGCATCGTCTAGGTGGTAAGAGTGCAATTGTGGCAGCAGTTCGGACACTACATATCCAAGTTCAAGCGCACGGCGTTGCGTATCGCGTAATACTTCCTGAGTCCACATTAGATCAGGATCGTCCGCTATAACAACGATGCCCAGGCTTTTTTCCTTAGTTGCCTGACTGCCGCGCTCGAAAAAAGCGATAACACTTTCTCCACTGTTACTTGCTCCCCAAGGCGGATTGATATGAAATCCATCGTACATACCAAAATGCTTTTGGGGGAGCGCGTCTGCCACATTATAAAGATAGGCTGAAATCTCAATCTTAGGGTAAAGCTTCTCGCCGAATCGCCGCACGGAATTGACGATCCGCTCATCAAAATCAAGTAAAGTAATTGACTTTGGTCCATAATTGATGACGTTTTGGGCTTTCAAATGAGCAGCAGACAGGGCAATCCCATCACCATCCCCGACAAATACAACATCCTTGCTGTCAAAAACACGAGCCACGTACTCTGCTTGGATCACCATATCGGCGACCTTCATGTATATTTGATCAAATTCGCGAAGAGGGATTGGTCGGTTCTGAACAACATCTGAAATTGCGTTGATCGCCTTTCGCAAGTCAAACTCCATAGAAATCCCTATCCCCTATAAGGATATTAAATTAAATTAAAGATTGAATATTACCAAATAGACTCAAGATTCAGAACAAATCCAGGTAGCACTGTTTCCCCTGAGAGGGTAGCCGGAGATTCAAGGACTTCAATCTCTTGACCGGGGCGATAAATTTCAACTTGCCTAAATTTCCGATTAATTAACCAACCTAGGCGGACACCATTCTCTAAATATTCTTTCATTTTATCCTGAGTGTCTTTCAAACTATCACTTGGAGAAAGTAACTCAATCACAAAATCAGGACAAAGAGGAAGAAATCTCTTTTGTTGCTCAGGAGTTAGAGAATTCCAGCGTTCCAATTTTACCCAGGAAGCGTCAGGAGAGCGATCCGCTCCATTCGGTAGTTTAAAACCACCAGAAGAATCAAAAACTTTACCTAATTTATTCTGCTCATTCCAGATCCATAGTTGAGCAGTTAGTCCAGCATTACGGTTACTCGTTTCTCCCCCTACAGGTGGCATGATAATTAATTCCCCTGTAGCAGTACGCTCAAATCTGAGGGTTTCATTGTCCTGACAGAGTTGATAAAATTGCTCATCTGTTAGTTGAATTATCGAGTGTAGGTTGAGGGTTAAAGCAGTCATGGTGATTGTGACTTTCCGATTATTTAACCCCTGTAGAAATTTTACTGATAATCTCTCTACAGGGGCTTTATCTACCGAACTATTCTATCCCTTCAATCCGATCCTCAACCTCCTGATACAACTCCCGCAACATCTGCAGATTACTCTCACTCGTCTCCCAATACCCGCGTCCATTCACTTCCAACAACGTGGACACCACCTTGCGGAAAGAATGGGGGTTCAAATTCATCAACCGCTTCCGCATTTCTTCATCCTGGATAAACGTCTCATTGGCTTCCTCGTATACCCAGTTATCCACCGCGCCAGCCGTTGCACTCCAACCCATGGTATTGACTAACCGCTTCGAGAGTTCTCGCACTCCCTCATACCCGTGACTCAGCATTCCCTCATACCATTTCGGGTTGAGTAGCTTCGTCCGCGCATCTAAACGCACCGTCTCCGATAACGTCCTTACCTGGGCGTTTGCTGTCGTCGTATCAGCAATATAAGATGCAGGCGTCTTACCATCTTGACGCAGGGTTGATACCACCTTCGTCGGATCAGAATCAAAATAGTGAGACACATCCGTCAGACTAATCTCCGAAGAATCCAGATTCTGGAACGTCGCCTCCGCCGTTTTCAACGAAGACTCGAAAATCTGGCGATTCTGTTCCATCGTTCCCGGATTATCCGCACTAAAAGCAAAGGATTTCCGTGTCAGGTACATATCCTGTAACTCGGATTCGCTTTCCCAAGTGCTATTCTCCACCGCCAGATTCACATTCGCTGCATAGGAACCCGACGCATTGGAGAACACCCGCGTCGCCGCTTGGCGCAGATTAATTCCCATATCCGCCGCCTGTTGCATCGCGTGTTTGCGGACAAAGTTCATCTCCTCAGGTTCATCCGCCTCAGCCGCCATTTTCACGGCTTGATCCAACAGATTCATCTGGTTGATAAACAAATCCCGGAATACCCCAGAACAGTTAATCACCACATCAATTCGGGGACGCCCCAACTCTTCTAGGGAAATCAATTCTAATTTATTCACTCGTCCCAACGCATCGGGAACGGGTTTCACCCCAACCATCCACATAATTTGTGCCAGGGATTCCCCGTAGGTTTTGATATTATCCGTTCCCCAGAGGACACAGGCAATGGTTTCGGGCCAATTCCCGCCATTTTCCGCCCGATGTCGCGCCAATAAGCGGTCTACGACGATTTTTGCCGATTTTACTGCTGCTGTGGTGGGGATGGATTGGGGGTCAAGGGCGTGGATATTTTTCCCGGTGGGTAATACATCCGGGTTGCGGATGGGATCACCGCCAGGTCCGGGAAGCACATATTCCCCTTCCAACGCTTTCAGCATCGCCCCAAGTTCGTTATCGGCGACAATTTGCTGGAGACAAAATTCCAGATACTCAAATAGGGGTTTAATTGCATCGGAGTCAACTTGACAGTACCCCGCATCAATTAATGCTTCTATCCAAGGGGTGCGCTTCCGCATATTAAAGAAATTCAGACTCGTCACCTTGGACACCCGCCCCTCTGCATCGGTTTGGGCTTGAACTAACGCCGCTACAGCTTTGCGAGTGGCTTGGGTGATGTCTTGGAGTAACTGCACATCCGCTAAGACACCTCGGTCGTTATTTTGATAAATCTCGTCGATATCCCGGTTAATGCTGTTGGCGATAATCCCCGGTAGACTCTGGATTTCTTCCTCTGGACGATCCAAACTAGCAATATTCACTAATGTCGCGATCGCTTCCTCAGCAGTGGGCGGTTTGCCAATTACATGCAACCCACAGGGTAACAGCCGAGACTCAATCTCCATCAGCTTTTTGTAGACTAACCCCACCAGGGTATCCCGTTCTTCTGGGTTCAGTTCACTGGCGTCTTTTTCGGGTAAGGCGATATCTTTATCCAGATTCACCAAGCGGCATTTATCCATAATTGTGTTCACAATTGGAATACCGCGTCCGGTGTCTTTTAGGGTTTGATAAGACCCAATTAATTCACTCAGTTCCTTCAACCCTTTATATAACCCTGCATTCTCCGCCGGAGGGGTCAGGTAGGAAATGGTTTCGGCGTAACTGCGACGCTTGGCGATTGTCGCTTCACTGGGATTATTGGCAGCGTAATAGTAGAGATTGGGAATCGAACCAATTAAATTATCCGGGTAACAATCCCCCGACATCCCCATTTGCTTACCGGGCATAAATTCCAATGACCCGTGAGTCCCGAAATGCAATACGGCATCCGCTTGCCAGAGATGTTCTAAATAGGTGTAGTAAGCCGCAAATCCGTGGTGGGGGCTGGCGGAACGGGAGAAGAGAAGCCGCATTGGATCGCCTTCATAGCCGAACGTGGGCTGCACCCCAATAAACACGTTACCGAATTGCTTACCATAAATCAGCAGGTTTTGTCCATCACTATTTAAATGTCCCGGCGGTGGACCCCAGTTTTCTTCTAAACGGGTGGAGTAAGGGGTAAACCGTTCATACTCCATCACCGACATGCGGTAGGCAATATTCAGTTCGGGACTAGCATATTGTGCCTGGGCGTCATGGATGACTTGTTGCATCAGCGCTTCGGCGGATTCGGGTAAGTCTTCCACGTCGTAGCCGTTATGCTTGAGGGCTTCCATTACCTTATAAATCGACCCGAAGACATCCAGATAGGCGGCGGTGCCTACATTTCCCTTATCCGGCGGGAAACTAAACACGGTAATCGCCACCTTCTTATCCAGTTTCGGCTTGCGGCGCAGGCTTGCCCATTTCAGCGCCCGCTTTGCCACGGCTTCAATCCGATCCTGAAGTGCGATCGCTTTCCCGGTGGTGCCATCTCGTCCAGATAGGATAATTGGTTCGATCGCGCCGTCTAATTCTGGGATGGCAATTTGCAGTGCTACCTGAATCGGGTGTAATCCTAAATCACTCCCTTCCCACTCTTCTGTGGTTTGGAAGACTAAGGGCAATGCCACCATATAGGGACGGTTGAGGCGTTTTAAGGATTCGATCGCCTTGGGATGATCTTGTCGCGCCGGACCCCCAACTAGGGCAAATCCAGTCAGAGACACCACCGCATCCACCAGAGTTACATTGGCTTGTCCCTTACTCGTGGGTGTGTCATAGAAAAAGGCATCCACGGGTTTGGAGAAATCTAGTCCCCCAGCAAATACGGGCAGAACTCGTGCGCCCATGGCTTCTAGTTCCTGTACCATTGCCACATAATGGGCATCATCCCCGGTGACGAGGTGAGTACGTTGCAGGACTAAACCGACACAGGGGGCGAAGGGATCTTTTAAATCCTCGGAGATATCGTCGCGATTGTTATACCAGGTGAGATAATCTTTGACATCCTCAAACATTTTCGTAGACAGGGGATGCCAAAGTCCCATGTCTGGGTAAACCACCGGATCTTTAAATTCTAGGGTTCTTCCCTTAAGCACATATTTATCTGCCAGCATTAACAGGAAGTTTTCCAGGTTCTGGGAGGAACCCCCTAGCCAATACTGGAACGAAAGCATAAAGTTACGGGCGTCCTGTGCCTTGTCGATGGGCATATATTTCAGGACTTTGGGCAGCGTCTGCAATAGCTTCAGCATCCCATCTTGGAAGGATGAGCCTGACTTTTCTTTACGCTTCTTCATGAACTGGGCGATGGCACTCTTGGATTGACCCAGTTGTGCCATGGAGAAACTGCCTAATTTATTCAGGCGCATCACCTGAGGCATAGAGGGGAATACCACCGCCGCATCTAAGCGATCGCGATGAGGTTGGACGGCGGCGACAACCTTATCCGCTAAGTCTTCGATAAAGATTAGAGAGGCGATAAAGATATTCGCTTTGGCAATATCCTGCTGAAATGCCTCATAGTTTTGGGGGTCCCGGAGTTCTTCGATTAAGTAGCCACTGATTTCAATGGCGATATCCGGCTGATTTTGATTAATTGAATGGACAGCCGCCGATAAAGCACTTTGGTATTGTGGCTCTAGCACGACATAGACCACCTTCAGTACGTGACGATTCTTGGGGTCATCGGGGGTGATGTGACGAATGGTGGACTTGACGTGAGTGAACATGCGGTTCTAGCTCCTTTTGATCCTTGTTCTCTTCTCATTAGTAGGGTTCCAGGGAAGGTTAGCTTGGCTTCCGCTTGGAACAATCGGCTTGGCGTTACAGTTAGGGCAACTTTAGTGGTTTTACCAGAAAATGCTGACCCATGCAGCGTTTTAGCCCTCGTTTGACACAATTCGATAGGAATTTGCTCAATTTACTTTACATTTATTTACATTCATAGAAGTGGTTGCTCTAAATATTATTCACAAAACTTTACGTTTAAATCAATCTGGGCAAAAATACACTCAGTGTCATATAGTTAATGGGGTGCATGTAGACACATAATATTGGCAATTCTGGTAGACAGGGATAAAAGGACACAGACTATCGAGCGAGGTTAGTCGTGGCGCTGTCTTTGCTAGATGCGATCGCACATCCATGTCAGTGGGGGTTCTGAACTGTTGCGAGTAAAATTGATGAAAAAATAGTGGCTCTCCCGTACCTAGGGTGATAAGCAAACCTGATTATTGTTGGAAACTTTGTGGGGCAAGGCTTTCAAAACAATGTTTTTAGGAAAGCTATCACTAATATAGGCTTTTCCACCACAAGTACGGGAGAGCCTAGAAAAACCCATCATAGAGTTTAAATTTCGTTGATTAACACCCATGAAAACCGAATGACTCAGATTAGCATTACTTAAATTAATGTTCTCTAAATTGACCCCACTCAAATCTGTTCGGTTCAGATTCACTCCCTCCAAGTTTGCATTATCCAACCGAGCATCAATAATGACCACTTCTCGCAGATAGGCATTACTTAAATTAGCTTGACTCAAATTGGCGCTATCTAATAGGGCTTCGTGTAAATACGCATTACTCAGGTTTGCTCCGGTCAAATCAGTAGTAGTTGAATAACCTCTTGCGGCGCTACTTCCTGAACAAATAGCATCAGAGTTTCCCGGTTGGAAAGGGGCGGGTTTATTTGGATAGGGGTGCAACCGAAAAGATAGTCGTAAAACCTGCCCCTACATGGTTTCACGGGAAATCCCTCAACCTTGGAAAGGGGCGGGTTTATTTGGATAGGGGTGCAACCGAAAAGATAGTCGTAAAACCCGCCCCTACATGGTTTCACGGGAAATCCCTCAACCTTGGAAAGGGGCGGGTTTAGTTGGATAGGGGTGGAACCGAAAAAATAGTCGTAAAACCTGCCCCTACATGGTGCAAGATGTGAGATTGATCCAAAATAGTGCAAGCGACCAACTACGCCGTAAGATCGAAAGCATGATCTATCAATCACCGCGCCCAACGATTCCTGAGAGTACCTGGCAACGTCCGATTGGACAGGGCTGGGAGAATCCCTACAAAGTTCGCTATGCCAGTAATCTGGATGATGGACCCTGGCATGGTATGCCCCTTGGCGGATTTGGCGCAGGTTGTTTGGGGCGCTCTTCACGGGGAGACTTTAATCTATGGCATCTGGATGGGGGAGAACATACATTCAAACGTCTGCCAGCTTGTCAGTTTAGCGTCTTTGAACAGCCAGAAAACCAAGACGCCCAAGCCTATGCCCTTTGTACCGAACCCCCAGAGGATGGCAGCCTGGGCAAATGGCAATGGTATCCCACGTCGCCTAATGTAGAGACCAAAAATGGCGCGTCTCTACCAACGGGAACCTATCACGCCCTTTATCCCCGCAGTTGGTTTGTCTACGAGAATGTGTTTCAAACCGAATTAACCTGCCAACAGTTTTCCCCGATTTGGGCAGATTGTTATCAAGAAAGCAGTTATCCGGTGGCGGTGTTTGAATGGACTGCCCATAATCCCACAGATCAGCCGATTATTTTAAGTATTATGCTCACCTGGCAGAATATGGTGGGCTGGTTTACCAATGCGATTAAGCATCCCCAAGTTCGGGTAAGGGATGATGGGAGTCCGGTTTACGAGTATCAACCGCGTTGGGGAAATAGCACCGGGAATTATAATCAATGGATTGTGGATAATTTCCGGGTGGGTTGTCTGTTAGACCGAGTTAGGCTGCGGGATGAGATTGAGGAAGGCGAAGGACAACTCTGTTTTGCCACGGTGACGAATCCAAGTCAGGAGGTATTCTATCACTGTCGCTGGAATCCCACAGGGGATGGAGCAGACGTGTGGAATACGTTTGCCAGTGACGGGAGTCTCAGTGATGTGCAAGACGAAACTCCCGCCGAACCCGGAGAACAAATTGCTGGCGCGATCGCAGTACGGGTAAGACTGCGCCCAGGAAGAACGCGCAAAATCCCATTTATCCTCGCCTGGGATTTTCCGGTGACGGAGTTTTCTGGGGGGGTTAAATATTACCGCCGTTATACGGATTTCTTTGGTCGCACAGGCAATAATGCCTGGTCAATTGTCCGCACTGCCCTCAAACATACTGACCTTTGGCAAGAGCGAATTTCCTCCTGGCAAAACCCTATTTTACAGCGTCAGGATTTACCCAATTGGTTCAAAATGGCACTGTTTAATGAGCTCTATTTATTATCGGCTGGGGGGACAATTTGGAGTGCCGCCGATGAAGGTGATCCGGTGGGTCAGTTCGGGGTTTTGGAATCCTTGGATTATCGTTGGTACGAAAGTTTAGATGTGCGGCTTTATGGGTCTTTTGCCCTAGCGATGTTGTGGTCGCGATTGGATAAAGCGGTACTGGAAGCCTTTGCCCGGGCGATTCCCACCAGTGATGATACGCCTCGGATTATTGGATACAACCAAGGGACAGCGATTCGCAAAGCCGCCAATGCGACACCTCACGATTTAGGCGCACCCAATGAACATCCTTGGGAAAAGACAAACTATACCAGTTATCAAGATTGTAATCAGTGGAAAGATTTACCCTGTGATTTTGTCTTGCAGGTGTATCGGACGTTTGTGTTTACGGGGTCGAAGGATATTGAATTTTTAGCCGAATGTTGGTCAGCAATTGTTAGGGCGCTGGCGTATCTGAAAACCTTTGATCACGATGGTGATGGGATTCCGGAAAACTCAGGCGCACCGGATCAAACCTTTGATGATTGGCAGTTGCAGGGAGTTAGCGCGTACTGTGGTGGGTTATGGTTAGCCGCCTTAGAAGCCGGAAGCGCGATCGCACAAATTCTCCTGGACAACTACACCCTAGTTTTTTCAATTGATCTGCCTGATCCGGAGTCGATTCAACAAACCCTGAACGACTATCAGCAATGGCTGCAACAGGCGAAACCGATTTATCAGCGAAAACTCTGGAATGGTCAATATTATCGCCTGGATAGCGAAAGTGATTCTGATGTGGTGATGGCAGATCAACTCTGTGGTCAGTTCTATGCCCAATTACTAGGATTGCCGGATATTGTTCCAGCAGAATGCACCCAGTCAGCGTTGAAAACTGTTTATGAATCTTGTTTTTTAAAGTTCCATAATGCCCAATTTGGTGCAGCGAATGGGGTAAAACCCGACGGTTCTCCCGAACATCCAGATGCAACTCATCCCCTAGAAGTGTGGACAGGGATTAATTTTGGCATAGCCGCATTTTTAATTCAATTGGGAATGAAGGATGAAGCATTAAAAGTGACAGAATCCGTGGTGCGACAGGTGTATGAGAATGGATTACAATTCCGTACCCCGGAAGCGATTACGAGCGCTGGTACATTTCGGGCAGGTCATTATCTGCGGGCGATGGCAATTTGGGCAGTTTATTTAACGTTGAGTAAATAGTTTTTAGTTTTGTGTATGGGTGGGTTTGACTACTATTAACTGTCAACCTTTGACCCAGAACAGGTGCAGGATTTTGCCTTTAGTCCTGACAGCAAAACCCTGGTAACAGGCAATGGAATCCTTTGCTGTATTGCCGAGTCTCTTTCCTTGTGTCATCTGCCCTCTGTAATCCGCTACAATAGGCGTCATGCCATCATCAAAGACAACTGCCAACGCCTCCAGCCAATTTCTCAAACGCCAAGCCGCGTCGCTGCTGCTGTATCAATCCGTTCTCCATAACGACGTGGGACAAGCTTTTATCCATACTTTGCAAACCTTAAGCAAGGGTGAAGCCGAGCAAACGGCTTGCTTGGTGGCTTATGGTAGCTGGTTCAAAATTTTAGCCGCCCACGGAGAAAGCTGGCAAGATTATCTGATTCGGCAAATTCTCCAGGATGATAATCCCTTTACTCAGCAAGTGCAACAGGTAGCCCTGCAAGATTTACCAGAAGCCCTAGTCATGGCGGCAAAACAGGATTTACGCGCCTTGTACCATCTGTATCAATGCAGCGCCGAACAGCTAAGTCGGTGGGTGCAAAAAGCCTCTCAGTTAGAATTACAGCCTGTTTCCTGGAGTCTGGAAACGGTAAAGCCCACATTTCTACACCAACATAGTGATTGGACAGAATCTATAGAAGAATTAGCCACCTACTATCGGCAACATGGTACTGGGTTATTTGCTCAATATCATGCCCTGCGTTGGCAGTCGGGTCAATTAGTTGGTATCGCCCGCCCTGATCCGATTGAGTTAACTCAATTGGTGGGATATGAGTCTCAACAAGCCACGTTAGTTAAAAATACAGAATTCTTACTCGCGGGTTATCCGGCTTTACATGTCTTACTTTATGGCAGTCGTGGTTCAGGTAAGTCGTCATTAGTCAAGGGTTTATTACAAAAGTATAAGCATCAGGGACTGCGGTTGATTGAAGTGGCTAAATCTGACTTAAAAGAACTAGCTATGATTGTGGAGCAATTGCGAGACGTACCACAGAGGTTTATCATCTTTGTGGATGACCTCTCCTTTGAAGAAGATGATGATGCGTTTAAGGCATTAAAAGTCGTCTTAGAAGGAAGTGTCACCGCCCGTCCCCCAAATGTAGTCGTTTATGCAACCTCCAATCGACGCCACTTGGTACGGGAATTTTTTGCCGATCGCCCTCGTCCCAGCGATAATGATGAAATCCATGCCTGGGATACCTTACAGGAAAAATTATCCTTTAGCGATCGCTTCGGCTTAACCTTAACCTTTGAACCAGCAAACCAAGACACTTATCTCAACATAGTCTATCATTTAGCCCAGCAAGCAGACATACACTTACCACAAAATGACTTAAAATCCCGTGCAATTCAGTGGGCAACCCGCCACAATGGACGTTCTGGGCGCAGCGCCCGCCAGTTTGTTGATTTTCTCAGCGCTGATTTAGGGATTCATCCTGTGAATGATAAATTATGAGTTCACTAATTTTTGACAAAGGATGTAGCTTACTTATCGCTGCGCCAGTATGACAAATAACGAATGACAAATAACGAATGACGAATGACAAATGACCCATGAACCAACTTGTTAATCAAATGCTTCTTGGTACAGTTGCTTTTACCGTCAGCGTGGGTGTGGGATTATTCATTAACCCGAACAAAGCCTTGGTTAATGGAGTCGTTACCGTTGTGGCAAGTTATACTGGCGTTATTGTAGCGGATCGGCGACGCCTCCAAGGGGAAAAACAGCGCAAAAACGCTTTACTCCATCAAATCCAAGAATTTGAGGAAGAAGAAAGCCTGCTGTATGAATCACTGATGCAGGGAAGGGAAACACAACACCAACTCGAAGCCAGCATTAATGCTTTACAAACTGAACGGAGTCAGCTTCTGAGTCGCGTGTCTGAATTGCATAATCAACGAAATACCTTGTACCAGGAAATCAGTGAAGTTCAACAG
Source organism: Coleofasciculus sp. (assembly GCF_046565525.1). Classification (NCBI taxonomy): domain Bacteria; kingdom Bacillati; phylum Cyanobacteriota; class Cyanophyceae; order Coleofasciculales; family Coleofasciculaceae; genus Coleofasciculus; species Coleofasciculus sp. Next base: position 41,050 of record NZ_JBKHUP010000054.1, read on the forward strand.
CACAAACAGCAGCACCTAGAGGAGATAGATACCCTGCGATCGCAAATTCAGCAGCTAGAGAAACACCAAAGTGAACTCAATCAATCCCTCTGGGCAAAAACTGCCCAAATTCAGCCAGCGGAAACTCGCTTAAATCACTTACATTCTGAACTCGAACAGCTTCAAACCGAAATTGCGGATAAACTCCATCAACACGAACATCTTCATCAAGACTTAGCTGAACTCGAACGCCGTAAGCAATACTTAGGTGGAGAAGCTTACGACTTACATACCCAGATTCAGGCATTAAAGCAGCGTTTAGAGCAACTGAATCAAGCATTTTTGTCCTTACGGATACAGCAACAACGGGTTCAGGAAAATTTAACTCCGCTAAAATCGGAACTGGATCAAATGCAGCAGCAACTTACAGAAAAGCATCATCAACAAAAGCAACTGAATCAAGACTTGGCACGATTAGAACAGCTTAAACATCAGTTAGAATTCGATTATGCCGCTCTGCAACAGCAAATGCAAACCCTACGGGTGCAGAATTTAACATCAACTGAAACGGCTTTGCCAACACTTGAACGTAATTTATCTCGAATCTTACCTCAAAAATGGTTGAATTTAATGGCATTCGTTCAACAGCTTAACGAGGATGAGCTAATGGCATTTAAAGCAATTTTGGCGGAAGATCAAGCCGCTTTGAATCAAATTTATCAGCAAAAAAAGATAACTTTATCGGCTTTAATTCAGTCTCTTAATAAAAAGTCTATATTCGTACTTGGAAATTCTCTGTTTTTCAGCGATAGTACCTCTGTTATTCCTCAACTCCATAAAGACTATAGGTCTGTCTTGAAAGAACCAACATCTATTTATTTTAAAAACTTAATTGGACTGAATTATCGACAAATACAATCTGACATCGTATCCACAAGATTTGCTACACCTCATAAACCTGTAGAGACGTAGCAGGCTACGTCTTTACACAAAAATTGTCGGGTTATTTTTTCTAGTTTATTTCACAAATTGACAATGGATAATGAACAATGGATAATGACCTCTCCTTAAAAGAAGAGGATTGAAATTAAGAAAAATCTTTTTTAATTTCTTCGTAAACGAAGAGGTCTTAGATCCAATTAATCAATTGTCAATTATCAATTATTAATTATCCATTGATAAAGATTCTGACTTTTCACGCCATAAGGATGCGGGAGCTTTTTTTGCACGGGGAAGCCAGAGGACGAAGCCTTTTATTCCACGGGAGAACGAGAGGGGTGGGAAGGCAATACTGCTCGGTTAAGGAAGGTTGTCCATCGAAGGAAGCAGGGGAAGCAGGGGAAGCAGGGGGAGCAGGGGAAGCAGGGAAAGCAGGGGAAGCAGGGGAAGCAGGGGAAGCAGGGGGAGAATTCAAAGCTTTCTCAAGAGAAGGAGAGAGGTTTGGAGAGAGGTTTTCCAGATCCTGTGAAAAGTAAGCCTTAAAAAGGGGGACTCTGACAGACTTCAAAACAATAATTCATTGACTGGGCAACTATCGGAACCACTATTTACACAAAAAGCAAATGTAAAAAAAATACTTTTCTCTGCTTCTACAGCCTTATAAATGGCATCAAACTTATAGTAAATGTGACCAATTTTCGCTTGTTCTTGAAGCGTTTTTTTTGAAAACCCTTCACGGGAAGCAATTGTGTTGAAAGTAACGTCTTGATTCTTGGCATATTCTAAGGTCAGCCAGGAAACAAGTTGTTGTTCTGATGGAGATAAGCCTTTATACCACGTTGCATATAGTCTAAAGACTTTTTCGGTCTTTGACTCAGGATCATCGTCTTCATCATCATCTTCATCATCGTCTCCATCAATCCCCAAAAAATCTGTTATTTGCTCTATCGTTTCCCCGGTGCGATTAATTTGCTCAATTCCATCATTTATAGTCTCTAGAATATCGTCTATTTCCTCAAGTGGAAATGCTAAAACTGAAGCTTGCCAAAAAGTTACTAAGCTAATCAGAGAGAACGATATAAAATTTAATAAGTTTAATCGAATAAAAATTACTTTATGTAGCATACATCATACCGAAAATTAAACAGGATAAAAACCCACCAAATCTTCAGGATATATCCTGAAAATCTAGTTTAATTTAAATATAAACATCTGGTTTGGGTATAATCACTTAAGGATTAGGTGAATCGTGATTTTCAGCACGTAGATACCTAATTATATTTACAAACGAACCTTTTGCTCCTATGTATCCAGTCCCTCAATTAGTTTGTGAACACAATATACAATGAGTTTTCCAGATATTATTGTTGTTGGTAGTGGTATCGGCGGTCTAAGTTGCGCCGCAATGCTTTCCCGCTATGGCTTTGATGTAACAGTCTGTGAAAGCCACTCGATTCCTGGTGGGGCTGCACACAGTTTTATCCGCAATGGTTATACCTTTGATTCGGGTCCTTCGCTATACTCTGGCTTATCCTACAGTCCTTCCCCGAACCCCCTGCGTCAAGTTCTGGATGCGATTGGTGAGGAACTTCCCTGTCTGACTTATGATACCTGGGGATGCTGTTTACCAGAGGGGGATTTTGATACTTCGGTTGGGGCGTTGCAATTTAGTGACGTACTCGCCAAGCTGCGCGGGAATCAGGCGGTGGCTGAATGGCGTTCATTACAACGGGTAATGGCACCGTTGGGACAAGCTGCGATCGCAATTCCCCCGGCGGCGGTACGCTGGGATTTGGGGGTCGCGTTGACGGTGGGGCGATTTGCGCCATCGATGTGGCAACATGGGCTTGCGGTCATGAAGCTGACGGGACCCTTTAGCCAGATTATGGATGATGTGGTGTTTGACCCCTTCTTACGCAACTGGTTAAATCTACTCTGTTTCCTGCTATCTGGACTTCCGGCGAATGGAACAAGTGCAGCCGAGATGGCGTTTATGTTTGCTGACTGGTATCAACCGGGTGTTGTCTTAGATTATCCTGTGGGGGGAAGTGGCGCACTCGTGGAAGCCTTGATACGGGGGCTGAAAAAACACGGGGGTCAACTGAGGCTAAATGCTCATGTTGAACAAGTTTTGGTGGAAAATAATCGGGCGGTTGGTGTGCGATTGCGCGGGGGTGAGGAAATCCGGGCGCGTCAGGGGGTTGTGTCCAATGCCTCGGTTTGGGATACGCTGAAACTGATACCCGACGATGCAGTTCCTAAAGCGTTTCGTATGTCTCGACAAGCGACACCCACTTGTGAGAGTTTCATGCATCTGCATCTGGGGATTGACGCCGAAGGATTACCTTCAGATTTAGCCTGTCACCATATTGTGGTCAACGATTGGGATAAAGGGGTGAGTGCGCCGCAAAATGTGGTGTTGATCTCAATTCCTTCGATTCTTGACCCTTCCCTGGCGCCACCGGGAAAGCATCTGATTCATGTGTATACACCGGGGAATGAACCTTACGAACTTTGGCAGGGACTTGATCGCCATAGTGATACTTATTTACAGCAAAAGCAGGTGCGATCGCAAGTGATGTGGCAAGCCTTAGAGCGAATTATACCCGACGTGCGATCGCGGTGTGATGTGACGTTAGTTGGTACACCGTTAACCCATGAACGTTTTTTGCGACGTTATCGGGGTTCCTATGGACCAGCGATTCAAGCGGGGGTGGGTTTCTTTCCTGGAGTTGGTACACCTCTAGGGGGATTATACTGCTGTGGCGATTCCACCTTTCCTGGAATTGGTTTACCGGCGGTGGCTGCGAGTGGGATGATTGCGGCGAATACCCTTGCACCTGTACAGAAGCATTTAGATATGTTGAGGGAGATTGGTTGTGTTGGATGATACAAGGGAAGTTCGGCAAAACCTGTCATAATCAGTGAATCAGCGATCGCGGATTACGGCTTTTCGATTTGGGCGTGAAGCGAAGCTATCGCGTTAGCGAATCGCCTCTTCTGGTGATGCATCTCCCTGAATCACAGACTTGATTCCCGGTAGATATTGATCCATCATTGCCACGTTGGTGTCAACTAAGCGCTTCATTTGAGTAAACGTGAGAGTTGACCCTTCAACATCAATGCTGGTTTTGTAGGCAATTTCTCCCTCAGCAAAGTCTAACTCAAAATTGCCGATAATCATGCCATAATTGGCTCTAGCGATGAATTCGGCTAACGCTCGACGCTTTGATTTTGGTACTGTAACTGGGCAAATTGAGTAAAAAACGAATTGCTGTTCGTTTTCTCTGGCTCTAGCGTAGCAAGTCCATTGACCATTTTTACCCTGAAATCCCATTTGTAATACAGGTTGTCCTTTTATTTGGTAAAAAGACCAGTCATCTTGTTTGAAGAAATTGACCATTTCCGCAAAAATTGAGACACTGGATGATTCAGGTTCGGCGATGGTGCTCGGTACTTGCTTTTCTAGGGCATCCAGGCTGACATCAGCTAATTCTTTGAAGAAATTGAGCATTCCATCAAGCATCTGAGATGTTGCTTTTTGAGTGACTGCAGATAAGTTAGTTTCAGTCCATTCTTTGAAGAAGTTAGCAACGGCTTGATTCATTTCTTCACTAGATGTTGCACCAGAAGCCAGTGTGGAAGGATTAATATAAGCCCAGATTGTACTGTAACCTATTTCGCCTAATTCCTGTTGCTGTTTGACAGATAAGCCTAACCAAGTTTCCGTGAAAAGTAGCGGGTGATTAGATTGTTCTTTGCTGAGATTTAGGAGATAGGTTGTAGCTTGGTTCGCATCGGTGGCGTATTCTGTTAGGTGTTGAAGTAAGTCGGGTTTTAGACTGGTTTCGATGGTGATGTCGGGTTCAGGGAGGAATTTACCCAAGGAGAAATTACCCCGTATTTCTGGTTTAAGGTTGAATAAAGCTTGGGTGTCGATGCGCTGGTAGAGTGCGGGGTTGACTTGGAAAGTAAGACGACATTCAATGAGTTCGTCGTCTTGGGTGGTTAGGGCTAGGGTTATTGCGTGGATGGGTAGGGGGGTAGTGGTGCGATCGCGTAGGATTAACTCCCTATTTAGGTGACAAGTTCCAGTCTTAATAGTCATGTTTAGTCGGGGCGACACCATATTTGATTGTCTAGGCTAAAACCCGCATTTCTCAAAGCGACGTTACCTTCACGACCAAAGATATTACCTTGTAAATCTAACTCGACAAGTTTTGAGAGATGAGTGGATTGTGCAAGAGCTACCACACCCTCATCCCCAATCTGTGCAAAAGCTAAATAAAGTCCTTCCAAACTGACAAGGTGGGTAGACTGAGCAAGCGCCACAGCACCCTCATCTCCAATTAAGTTTTTGGATAGATCCAACATAGTCAATTTTGAGAGATTTGGAGATTGGGCTAATGCGGTTACACCTGTCGTCGTAATTGCGTTATCAAATAACTCCAGGTAGGTAAGAGTGGTTAAGTAAGGTGATTGCGCCAGTGCTATTATCCCTTCATCACCCACCTTGTTGTTATACAGATTTAGTTTGGCAAGCTTGGAGAAGTTAGTTGATTGAGCCAGTGCCTGTATTCCTTTTACACCAATTTGGTTGTCAGGCAATTCCAGTTTTGTCAGGTTAGTCAGGTAAGGGGATTGTGCTAGTGCGATCGCACCAACATCACTAATTTCGTTATCCCCCAGAGAGAGTATGGTCAGACTTTTCAGGTAAGGCAATTGGGCAAGTTCTGATACTCCCTCATCACCAATCTTACGAGCAAACAAGCTCAATTCTCGCACAATCCTCAAGCGGGGATTAGCCTGCTTAAGAATGTTTTTTCGCCAAGACCAGGGTGCTTTGCGGTAAAAATCAAGCCAGTTCGTCAACTGTTGCTCGGTATAGTCAAGTGCTTCAGCTAGCCCCTCATTTTCAGACCAACTATCCAAGAACTCACACAGCTCATTCCAAGTTTTGTCGCTGGGTTCCTGGTTCAGAATCATTTGAAGTTGAGCTAGTCGTTCATCGGTTTGGTGGAACTCATTTGACATAATTTCATCTCCTTGGAAGGAATAAAAGTAAGAAGTTAATTCTGCCTACTCAGCCTCATATTCCTTCAGATGCTCTGGGTCTGTGGGTGTCTGAAATTGGCGAACTTCAACGAGTTCGCCTAACTTATCCAATTTGAGACCACCTCGCCAATTCCAACTGATGCCGTTACCTTGATCGCTGGAGACATTATACTGGGATACGATTTTCAACCCATTTTCTGTGTTGGCAAGATAGAAACAGGTGAAGTAGGTATCGTCGCCTAACTGAGTACTGCTGAGATAGAAACGGTATAGACTCTCGTGGTCTGGATGATTGTATTTCTTTACCTGAAATAATACCCGCTTTTGCGTTTGCTCTAACTGCTTTTGCCAGCGCTTGAACCGAGATTCCGGAACACCTTTAGGTCGATAGATTTCCGAAGTTAAGCCAGCAGCATACATCTTGTTAAGTTCAGTTAGCTTTGCCTTGAATACACTGTCGTCCCGTTCGGTGTAATGTGCAACTTCCGTGTCATACTCCTTCTCAATATAAGTACGTATAAACGCAACTGCTTGATCTATAGTTTCCATAATTCAACCTACCTATCGACGAGCAAGACCGAGCCAAGCATCTGGTCCAATGTCACGGTCAAATGCTACTTCTTTCCCTGTCTGTTCATTAGTAACAGTAACGTAGTAATTAACATTCATACAACGCTTAAAGCTAGGCTGCACTCGGTTCACAAAAGCTTGTACTTCATTCCTGACTTCATCCTTACCCTCTTCGGGTAGTTCCTGAAGAATTTCCTCTATAACCTCCGGAGAGTTTAATTCACCCCAAGTAACATTGACCTCCATATTAAACTCAACAGCCTTGTTTCTCTGGACAAACCGTATAATCTGGTCTTCTGCTCTTTTCATAACCACCTGGTTATAGTGGGCACTCGTGGTGATCAGGTTGGCACTATTCTTATATCCTGAACCCAAAAACTGGTCAGCAATCAAGTGACTGGCATTAAGATCCTCATTTCTTTCGTATCCAGGTGACCTGCCAGTATAACCCCGCCCTGTTACTCCAGCATCAGCCTTTAGTTTGAGACTTGTGCCCTGAACAGACTTGACCATAGCGTTTGGATCAAGCTCTACCCGGAAATGAGCGCCACCATGGGTATCATACTCGATCGCCGTTGAGCCATCATCTCCTACGTCATACCTAGTTAAGTTTTTCGGCTCATACAGATTGTGGGTAGATTCTTTGTCGCTGAGTAGATTATCCAAGAACTCATCTATGAGAATATCTTCAGCTTGGTTCCGTCTGCCCGCGTCGAAGATGTGTTCTTGGAGACGAGCTTTCGATTCTGGAAAACTCCCTTGGTGGTTGTGTAAGGAACCTTTATGATCGCTCACATACCCACCGGGATTGTTTTTCGCTTTCTCTGGCACTGGCTTACCCTGGTTTTCCACTTCTTCAACCGCTAGTCCAAGTGCTGGAACAGCCATATTGTTATGCCCGTAGGTACCGTAATCATGGTCTAAATTCAGCGGACTCTGTAGCATCTTGCCTGCCTTATTAGAAGCTCCCGATGTGATAAGAGTGTTCTTAACGGCATTCCAATCTGCATAGTTTCCTCCCGTTTCTTGCAGTTGCTCTAGTCCAGCCTGCAAGCCTGCCTTAGCTTGAGGAGCGGCTGCTTGTAGCTGGCTGGAGAAACGTTCGACTAGATTAACGCCATCGAGAGTATCACCAAACAAATCACATAGCTGCTTGAGTACATCTGCTAGAGTCTCTTGCGCCGCCTCCGTCTGATTATCCGCCTGTTCCGCCTCATTAATAGCTGCCTCATCCGCTGAGTTTTGCTTCGCCTCCTCCATTTCTTTAGCAGTATTTTGGGCTTTCTGTTCAGTTGTACCCAGATGCTGACGGGCAGTACCCAGCAACGATTGAGCCTGTGGACGCTTATCTTCTGGCACAGAATCCAGCTTTCCTTGCCACTCATTGAGCTTCGCCTCAACTGGAGTCGGGGTACTGGCAACCATAACTGTGGTTGAAGTTCCTTGGGTGTTTATCCACAGACGATGACTTTCATCAGCAGCCCTGAAATTTATCGTTTTACCAACTTCACCATCCCCAGGTTGACCGTCACCCTGCTGTTCTGCATTCTGCTGATCTTCCTCACCTCTGCCAATACCCAGTCGCCTTAACAGACTAGCCGCCATCTGCTTGGCTTTGTTAAGTACAAACTCGATCGCGTCATCAATCCGCTTGCGAATCCCTTCAACAACATCCTGTACCTTCCGAGCCAATCCACTGACACCAATCAACGAAGCCAAGAAGCCAATCGCCACAGGCAAGGCTTTAGCCAGCGCCGACTCAATCAAACTCGCCGCTTGACCCAGTGAACCCGATGCGATCGCACCAATCGATTCGCTTATCGCCTGCACCAGTTCGACAACCTGGCTACCTCGGTTGACGAAGAACATAACAATGTTATAAATCGTCTGCGCCGCCTTGACAAACGCCCCGGCTGGTGTCAACAGACCCAGCATCCAGCTCACACCGGACTGAATCACTTGGGTAATCACCATATCCTTAATCTGGTCAATCACCTGCTCTTTCAAGTCAGTAAACTGATCTTGAACCTGTTCCCATAACGCGATCGCTCCTTGAGACTGGAAGACTTGGAACATTTCTAACCCTTGTTCCATCGCCGCTACGACTGGATCTCCAAACATCCTCACTGCCTTGGAACGGATATAATCCCACGTCAGACCCAGTATTTGCGCGACTAAATTAAAAATACCCTCTAAGCTGAACAGATCATCGGGAATCTGAATCCCCAAGCCTCCCATCGTTCCAGTCAACCAGGCAACCAGTCCGCCTTGCAAGTGGGTGGCAATATTACCAACAAACTTATCTAAGCCCTGCTTCACCCCACTAATTAAATTACCCAAGAACCCAATCGGGTCTGATAGAATCGCGCCAATAGCACCCGCCGCACCTGCCAACACGCCTTCGAGCATGGAGCGGATTTGCCCCATCGTGTTGAAAACCCCACCCATCATATCCGTGAATTGGCTGACTAAACCCCGATTTTCCGCTTGCATCTCCTCAATGCGAGCGTCAACCTCTTGCAGACTCGTGCTGTACTGCTGTGCCAATGAATCAATTAACTCATTTTGCTTATTATTAACACTCTCCTCTAACTGATCAAATTGGCTCTGAATATTTTGTGCTGCGTCTTCTCCAACCTGTCGGAGATTGTCTGGCAACCCAGCCACATAATCCTGAATATCCTGCTTCCCTTGATTAATTCGTTCTTTTGCCTCATTGAGCTTTTCAGCAACATAATTAGCAATATCGGTGAGCGCGATATCCATCTCATCGATATATAATTGCCGTCCATCCACAAAGAATTGATTCACCTCTGGCGGTAAGCCAAATACCGCATCACTCGCCCGTTCATCCCAGCCTGTAACATCCCACCATTCACCGTAACGTTCCTGTTTGTAGGCGTCCACTTTTTCACCGACGTAAGCCTCAAACTTCTGCTTTGCTGTTGCAGCACCAGCGTCAAATTTATTAGTGACTTCTGTATCTAAATCACTGAGTATCGTTTCAACATCTGTCTTTGTTTGCTCATAAATGCCATTAATTTCATTAGCAACCCTAGTCCGTTCCTGTTCGTCTCGGCTTTGGGTGTCACTTTGAAGCCCCATCACCTCATTTAACTGTTGATCCCGCTGACCATGCATTTCCCCTAATTGGGTTTGAGCCATGGTTTGAGCCTCAGTTTGCCCCTGAGTTAATATCCCCTGCTCCTCGGCGCGATAGGCGGTGGGTGCTGTCGCCGCATGATCCTGTGCTTGTCTCTTGGCATCTAAGGCGGCAATAAATTCGGGTTCATTAGAATTCGCCAGTTGTTCCTCGGTGACATTTTCTGCCGCCATCTGCTGGTCGAGTTCTTGGCTATTTGCCTGTAGCGGTGCGGATACCTCAGCCTCACTCCTCGGTTGGGGAACAGCTCCCTCGGCATCGACATCGGTTGGCTCTCCCGCCTCTGGCTGCTCTAGCGGTGTCGCTTCTCTTGCGTCAATACTACTGGTATCCGGTTCTGCCTCGACTGTCTCTTGAATACCTCCTGCGGCTTGTTCCTGTTCCTGGGTAACTTGTGAGGATACCTCTTGCCTAACTGAATCGATTTGATTATTGTTTTGGAATTGTTCGGCTTCTTCTTGATTGGTGGGAGTAATCGCGGCAATTCGTTCCAGCAACGCCGCCTTGAACGCTTCTGCATTGAAGGTTCCTGGCTCCTGCTGCTCCATTTGCTGAACCTGGGCGTCTTGAGCTTGGCTCTCTACCTCATTATCGGGTGATTGCGCTGCATCTTGGGCTTCCTGAGACTCGGATTCGGCTGGATCATGTTGTCGCTCTTGTTCGGCAACCCCCTCCACCTGACTCACCACGGCTTGGAATCCGGGATCTGCTTCTGGGGAAGCGGGAGATGTTGCTCCGCCACCAGCCCCCGGTGCTGCACCGCCAGAAGCGGCTGGCTGAGTGCCTGCCTGTGTTGCGGCTGTACTGCCACCTGCTGCCATTTCAGGTGCTGCTGCGGCACCCCCACTTTCTACCATCTCTGGGGCGGCTGCTGCACCCCCACCTTCATTGACTAGGGGAGTGGCTGGAGCCGCGTTACCACCGGATGCTGGCGCTGGTGCGGGAGTGGGTTGTACGGGTTGGGGCTTATTCTCTTTTACTGTTTGTTCTTGGAGATTTTCTTTTCGTTGGATTTTCAGTTGTGCTGGAAAACCGGATACCAGGCGTTCTTTTGTCTGTAGCTTATTTCCCTTTGTCCCGACTTGGCTATCGGTTTTCGCCTGAAGTTTACTACCATTTTGCTGAACAACATGAGTTAATTCATGTGCCAATAATTCCTGTCCTGGCTGATTATCCGGTTGATATTCTCCCTGTTTAAAGAAGATATCCGTACCTGTGGTAAATGCCTTGGCTTGGATTGACTGATTCAGTTTGTTCGACTTACTATCGGTGTGAACCTGAACTTGACTAAAATCTGCGCCGAATGCCTGCTCCATTGGCTGGCGTATTTTATTGGAAATTGGCTGTCCGCTTCCCCGTTGCTGTTCAATATCCTGCTCTATATTTGGTGCAGCCTCGACTTCACTGGTGTCAGAGGATTGCGGCAGTGTACCTTTTTTCTGAACCGTTTCTGTATTTGTTTGAGTTTGTCGCTGATTCAATATAGGATTGACTGGTTTAACAGGCGACTGAATCCGCTGCGGCTGAACGAATTCGCCAGTTTTAAAAGCATTGAGTTGATTTAATCGGGGGTGAGAGGCGGGTTTAATTTGCTGAGAATAGGAATTGGTGAACTTGCCCAGATTCACCTGTCTGGGGATTGAGGATGACGGTGTATCTGGAACGTTTACCGGAATTTCGAGGAAATTGTGATTATCTTTTGATTTTTCTGTCTCTTGAGCTGGTGTGTCAGATTGACGTTGAATGGTTGGAGGTTCAGTTGATGATATCTTATCTTCTTCAGCGTTTGGTATTTCCTGTCGCTGGATAGTTTCATCCGATTCCTGTAACTCTTCCTCAGCTTCTGGCTCTATTTTTTCCTCAGTTTCAACTGACTGTTGTTGAATCGAATTGCCTAATCCCCTGAAGTTAACTTGTCTTTGTATAGAAGATGGCGATGTACCCGGAGCGTTGATGGGGAGTTCTAGGAAATTACGAGTTGGTTGTTGCGCTTTCGCTTGGATTTCAGTGTCTTCTTCTGGATTCTCTACGCTGTTTACCTGGGGTTCGGCGATTCCCTCGGCTTCACTATCGGATATTTCCTGACGCTCTCTAGTATCATCTGAGGCGGAATCATCGGAGGCGGCTGCTAAAGAAATCTCTTCGCGCTCTTTCGTCTCTTCTTGATCTTGCTCATCTAACGCATCCGTCTGAATGTCTACAGCATCGGCGGCTGGCGTTGTCGGTTGATTCGCAACCTCACCGGATTTTGACGAACTCGGATTGGCGACGGTTGTGGGGTTTTGAGCTGTAATCGGAATGTTGTGGGAGTTGTAACCTAACTGGGAGATTTGATCAGCTTGTCGTTTGAGCTGTAGTGTTTCCTTTTGCGATAAAGGTGGTGGTAATGCTTTGACACGACGCCTCTGTGTCTTGAAAGGATTCGGCACAGGTGTCGAATTGGGCTTAATGAAGCCTTTTTTCCAGAGGTGTTCGTGAGAAGACATTGCCAACTGCCCCAACGATGGCGGTAATTCTGCTTCAGATATTCCCTTATTCTATCCGCTTACGGCTGAAAATAAACTCAATTGTGATCAAATTTATACTTTCAACTGAATAAGTTTTGTTAAACTAACTGGAATTAGTACACATCTACCATAACTATAAAAAACGCAGTAAAAACAGTAACTTCAACAAGTTATGGTTGGTTTGGCGATAGAATCACCCTTACTAAACTTCCTGCAATTTCTGGGAACCTTGAATATTTGGCAATGGTTCTAACGCCGTACTGATGGGAGAGTATTGGCAATAACAGACGACAATTGCATCAAAATCACTGCTGGGGGATTTTGTCTTGTACTCTTCAACCTTGGTTACTTCCCAATCTCCGATGCGGCTGTGGGTGCTAGCATCTGGGAATTGTTTTTGGGCGAACTTGTCAATCCGGTGGTATTCCCTCAGGCGATAACCTGGTTCAGGAATCGGTTTACTCGAAGAGTCAAAGTGTTCGGCTAGGATATCTGTGATGGCTCCCGTATGGGCAAGTATCCGGTTTTCAGCGCCTTCTTCCTCACTCCAGTCAGCACGAAAGATGATGTATTTTCTGCCCATGGTTAATCCTCCAGGTAATTAGGAAATTCCGTTTTGCGCTCAAACACACAATCATATTTGAGTGTATTATCTCCAGTCCGTTCGATTCGCAGCAACGTCCAGCCGTATTTCTTTTCCATCTTGTAACATTTGCCGCGTTTGGTTACAGCATGGCGAGAATCAGGTTGTTCGCTGCGATCGCGTGAGGCTCCGGTCATCTGTTGTGTCCAATGTTAAGATAGATTTCCGAGATCATACAAGATTAGCATCGAGCAGTTCCCTACTATGTCCCCTGAGCAGTCCCCACCCGAACGCCAAAACACTCTGGAAGAAATTCGTGCTACCCGTTTGGAAAAAGTCCAACAGCTTAAAGCGTTGGGAATTGAGCCGTATGCGTATCACTGGCAGTCTACTCACCACGCGACTGAACTGCAAGAGAAATTCGCGGCTCTGGGGAATGGTGAAGAAGTCGATTTTGAAGTCGCGATCGCAGGTCGTATTCTAGCGCGTCGTGTCTTTGGCAAGTTGGCATTCTTCAATCTCCAAGACGAAACCGGAACGATTCAACTTTATCTAGACAAAAAGCGGATTACGGCAACAATGACTGATCTGCCAAATCCCTTCAACAATCTCAAGCAATTCACAGACATTGGGGACATTTTAGGCGTAAAGGGGACAATTAAGCGCACAGATAAAGGTGAACTCT
>NZ_JBKHUP010000055.1:0-54051 GCF_046565525.1 Coleofasciculus sp.
TTGACTGAATCTTCTTTCGGTCAGTTTTGTCATGGAAACTTGGCGTAATCACCTAAATTTTAGTGAAAAAAACAGGTGAAAATTGGCAATTTCAGGATAATTTTGTTTGATAATTTGGCTTTTTTCTATTTTTCTTTAAAAAGCTCAATTTTTAAGCGGCAAATTGACTTATAGAATTAGTTTGTGAGAAATGCGGGGATCGCACGATTGCTGAATTCTTGGTTCCGGTGATGCGGAAAGAGTCGCCCAAGTAGCAAGTAGTAGCGTGGCACACCTTAATTGGTGGATTAGCATTGTAGGGGCGCATGGCGTGCGCCCGGTTTAAAAGTCAAATCTATTCCACAATTTTAGCTGTGTCAGTCCGCCATCGTGCGTTAGCGGGGCAATAATTTAGGGGGAAAATCCAATGAATTGTGTTCCCCGCGTAACGCACCAACACAAATAGATAATATAAATGATTGCGTTTTCAATCATAAATCAGGTTTTTAACTGCCTAGATCGCTAATCTCTATGACAGGAAAGGTCAAAATGGTACAGACACCAGCAAAACCGGAAACCGAAACTCTGTTACTTGAGTTACCAAAAACCATGAAGCTATATGTCACTCCAGAACAGTTTACAGCCCTAGCAGAGTGCAATAGAGAATTACACCTGGAGAGAACGGCAAAAGGAGAATTAATTGTGAATCCACCCACAGGTTGGCGAACTGGCAAACGGAATTGGAGTATTTCTGGAGAGTTGTATATATGGTGGCGAAATGCAGATGAACCGGGCGAGGCGTTTGATTCCTCAACGGCTTTCATTTTACCCAATGGTGCTACTCGTGCCCCGGATGCTTGTTGGATTAGTCAAGAAAGTTGGGATGCACTGACTGATGAACAAAAGGGAACGTTTGCCAATATTTGCCCGGATTTTGTGGTGGAGTTACGATCGCAGTCGGATACTCTGAAGTCGCTGCAAGAGAAAATGCAGGAGTATATGGAAAATGGGGCTAAACTGGGTTGGTTAATCGATCCACAAAATAGAACAGTAGAAGTTTATCGAGTCGGTTTAAACGTAGAAATATTGTCAAATCCGGCTGAGTTATCCGGTGAGGAAGTCTTACCGGGTTTTGTGTTGAATTTGTGTCGGGTGTGGGGTTAGCGCGATCGCACTTAAGGTGGGCAATGCCCACCCTACATTGCACAATCACCCGGATTTCATATCTGCGATCGCACTCCTCGTCATCGCCGCAATAGCTTTATCCGTGGCTTTGGGTAAATGGTAATATTTCCCACCCGCCTGCTTCGCCAATTCCTTAGCAAACCCCGTAGACACAAACTTATTTTCCGTATCAATCACCAATAACTGAATTCCCATTGCCCGAATTCGAGCCGCAATATCCAACAGTTCCCCCTTAATATCCGGCTTTTCGCCCTCGGCTATCGGTTCCCCCAAGGAACGGGCTAAGGAAATATTCCCTCGTCCATCGGTAATTGCCACAATCACCACCTGACCGATATCTCCCGACATTTTGGCATTCACCCCCACACGCACCGCCTGGGTTAACCCATGTGCCAACGGGGAACCGCCACCACAAGGTAACCGATCTAACCGCCCCCGCGCCAAAGCAATAGAACGGGTGGGGGGTAACAACACCTCCGCTTGTTCGCCGCGAAAGGGAATTAGGGAAACTTGGTCGCGGTTTTGATAGGCTTCAGTCAGAAGTTGCATCACTGCACCCTTAGCCGACTGCATTCGGTTGAGTGCCATTGAACCCGAAGCATCAACCACAAATACCACCAACGCCCCGGCTTTACGGGCTAGGCGTTTAGAGCGCAAATCTCCCGACTCTACGATAACCTTACGGTTCGGCTGGCGTTCCCGGCGTCCTTTCTGATAGGGTGCAGCCGCCCGTAATGTGGCATCAACGGCGATGCGTTTAACCGCACCTTTGGGTAACATGGGCTTGACATATCGCCCACGATCATCAGAAAAAATAATACTGCGGGTTCCCGATTTTCCTTGCCGCTGCGCCATTTGAGCGAAGTAGAGGACGCTGGGATCGAGAACGACTCCCTCGGTATCAAAGATGAATTCTTCGGGGATGCTGGGAGGTTCTTGTTCTTGTTCCGGTTCCTGTTGATCCTCTTGTTCTTCCTTATCCTCCGGTTCGTCTTGGTCTTGGGAAGACTCATTCTGAGGTGGTGGGGGTGGAGGTGGCGGTGGGGGTTCTTCTGGTGGGGTCTGGACGATGGTAGAACGGGGGACAATCACCAATTCCACGGCGCGTTTCAAATCGTCAGCACTAACCGTCTGACGCCCATCTAGCGCGGCTGAGGCTTTGGCAACGCGCACGGCAAACAGTTCCGCCCGATGTCCTTGGACGCCACCCCGCAGGGCTTCTTCGACGAGATAAGCAATTTGGTCATGAGTAATTTGTACCTCTTTGAGCCATTCCCGTGCCAGAATAATATCGGTTTTTAGGTTATCTATGTCTTCGTTATACTGCTCGATAAAGGCTTGGGGTGAGGTGGTGTACGCGATCGCGCCTTCGACGGCTTGCACCCGCTGATCCAGTGCCAGCACTCCATCGGCGGATAGGGTAATCGCAATTCTATCGAGTAAATGCTCCCGCAGGGGTCCTTCGTCTGGGTTGTAGGTGGCGATTAATAGGGGTTTGCAGGGATGCTGAAAACTAATCCCCTCCCGTTCGATTTGGTTGCGCCCTTCGGTGAGAACGCTTAAGAGTTGGTTGGCGATTTGGTCATCGAGGAGGTTGATTTCATCAATATATAAAATACCCCGATGTGCTTGGGCTAAAAGTCCAGGTTGAAAAATAGGTTCGCCTTGTTGCATCGATTTCTCCACATCCACCGAACCTAAGAGGCGATCTTCGGTGGTTCCCAGGGGAATTTGCACAAAGGGTGCGGGGATAATTTCTGTCTCAACAGTGGCGGGTTCAATCCCTTGGGCTAAAAGCTGATCATCCCATTCTTGAGGATAATCGGGATGGCAATTAGAGAGGGAACCCTTGACCACTTCAATGGGGGGAAGGAGGGCGTGGAGAGCGCGTGCCATCACGGATTTCGCCGTTCCCCGTCGTCCCGCGATCGCAACTCCTCCTAATCCGGGGTCAACCGCCGCCAACAGGAGCGCTAATTTAATCGCTTCTTGACCCACGACAGCCGTTAGGGGAAAATTGGTTATTGCTGTGGCAGAGTTCAGCACAGGCATAAGGCAAGTATGACACTATCAGTCTTTCAGCATACCGCGTCCTGGAGTCGTTTGGACGGTTAACGGAAAAATCTGACGAATGACAAATAATGACGATCTCCACCATTACCTTGTATTGTGTCTACCTAGTGACAAAGAGCATACAGGTTTTTTCGTCAATACTGCCTCTTCGATAATATCGGCGGCTCGTTTGACGCCACCGGATTGACGCATGAGCGTCTGTAGATTTAAAGCATTCTGTTTATAAGACTCTTGCGTTAGCACTTTTTTTATGACATTTCGCAATCGAGAAACCCTCAATTTCTTCAGGGGTATCACTTCCCCAGTCCCTGTCCAAGCCATACGTGCAGCTACGGCAGGCTGGTCATTGGTTACCGGAATTGCTACTAGGGGGACTCCATAACTCAACGATTCTAATGTTGTATGTAATCCGGCATGGGTAATGGTAAGAGTGGCTTTTTCGAGGAGTTGCAATTGGGGGGCAAAACTAACCACAATCGGATTCCCAGGTAATTGGGGTAGTGATTCGGGCGGCATAGAACCTGCCAAAGATACCACTAATTGTACATCCAATCCTTCACAGGCAGAGGCAATGGTTTGAAACACTTCAATTCGCTTATTTTGTATCGTCCCCATAGAGGCATAAATCAACGGTTGTCCCGTTAATTTTTCATAAGGAAACGAAAGGGGTTTCCGATTAGCGGGGTTATGGAACGGTCCGGTGAAATGGAAATAGTCGGGTAAATCTGTTCGCGGAAACTCAAACTCAGCGGGTTGATGACTGATTTGAACCAGTTTAGAGTAGGCATCATTGCGGGTTGCGAAGGGGGGCAATTTCCACGCTTGGCGATAGTTTTCCACGACATCCCAAATGGGTTTATCGATGTAATTGAGTACCCTATACCCTGCTTGGTTACGCCAATGTCCCCACCACGTCGGGCTATAGCGCCAAGGTGTATTCCACGGCGGAATACTTGGATGTTGATGGGTCACTAAACCACTACACAAGGTAACAAAGGGAATGTCAAGATACTCAGCGACTGTTCCACCTTCAAAGGAGGTATTATCGACCAGAAGGACTTCTACACCAACGTCCTTACAGGCTTCTGGGGCGTCTCGTAGTAATACATCTACCCATTGTCTTAAACTGAATAAACCTCTATTAAATACCAATTTAAGCCTCAAAAGCAACAGGATTGAGTGTGTCTAAATCAGTTGTGAAATAAAAGGGGATCAGGCAAGCCGTTTACTTTGGGTTTTACCCAATGACGATTTAACAACTCCAGGACTATCAATTCAACTACCCCACGCTACTAACTGATGTTCTAGCAGGAGTTTTAACGGCTAACGGTAAAATTATTTTGAACGTAGAACCTACTCCCACTTGGGAATCAAGCTGAATTTCTCCTTGCAACAGTTTAACTAACCGCGAGACGATCGCTAATCCCAATCCGGTACTATCGGGTAAGCGATTAGTCCGGGAACCACCGCGAAAGTAGGGTTCAAAAATTTGAGCTTGGTCTTCTGGGGCAATCCCAATCCCGGTATCCGCCACCGCGATCGCAAATTTATCATTTTGATTATTACACTCAACCTGGCAGCTAATGGTAATGCTTCCCGTTTCGGTGTAACGAATGGCATTACTGACCAAATTCGTGATAATCTGTTCAAGTCGCAAGGGGTCAGAGGTAACTTGCTTGGGAGCGAGTTCGTAATCTACCGTTATCTTGAGGTCTTTCTCACTGGCTGAGGGCGTTAACGTGTCTACCACGTTGTTGATCAAAGCGCAGACATCAAGCACCTCTGGCTGCAATGTTACCTGTCCTGCTTCATGACGAGAGACTTCTAGAGAATCGTTGATTAGATGCAAAATCTGTTGTCCATTTCTAAGTACGCGCTCAATGTGATCCAGACTGACAACCGTGTCTTGGGTTTTATGTTGGCGTACAAATAGATCCGAAGATATCAGAATCGCCTGTAGCGGATTTTTCAGATCATGGGCTAAATGGGCTAAATTATCTCGATGGGTTTCAACCAAGCGTGTCAATTCGTGATTGGTGAGGTTCACTTGACTTTGCAGCTTTTCTAACTCCTGCAATCGTTCTTCTGTATAACTGTTGAAACAGCGACCAATCACTTCATCCAGTGCCATATCAATGATACGGGTGGCTTGCAAAACTTGAGCGCCCGATCCCCGCAGTAGAGCCGGTTCTAAATGAGAAAAGATAATCTGGCGCAGAATCCGATACTCTCGTGCTACTTCGGTTGGATCGTAGCCTTGTTTGGCTCTAATCACACCATGTTCTAAACCTTTCTCTTCAATTGTTTGAAGTGCACCGTTTTCACAGTCACCAAGGACTTTGGCAATCGCTCGCAGTACTGAGGGTAAACCATCCAGCACCGCCTTATAGGTGAGTTCATGGGCACTTTCGAGTTCCCCATCTTGGCGAACAGCTTCCACCCAATTATTGACGATTGAGTCCAGTTTATTCAGTAACTCCTGAGAAAAATTCATACTTTTAGGCAATTAACCTTTACTATTTCCTTTTACGGGGGTTACACCCACATTGTTTGGCGCTCTCCATCTCTGCATCAGAGCGAACCGCTTCAATCCAATGCTTGACGATTGTGTCAAGCTTATTTAACAACTCTTGACTAAAATCCATAGTTAAGGTTTGCCGCCCAGTCAAAATCAATTAAGGTGAACCCATTATAAATCCAGTATAGGTCTAACTTCTGTCTTTAGGGGGTTGTAGGTGGAAGCCTGAAGATTTTATAAGAATTGTACGGTTTAGCCAGTTGATGTGCTGACGCCAATCAGTGATGGAGTCATGGTGATGAATTTTAAGATTATTAGAGAACTATTTCAGGAAACGATTCAAGAATGGCAAGAGGATAAAGCGTCACGTTTAGCCGCCGCCTTAGCCTATTACACAGTGTTTTCCTTAGCACCGCTATTAATTATCGCGATCGCGATCGCAGGTTCTATTTTTGGTCCCGAAGCGGCGCGGGGGGAAATTGTCCAGCAAATTCAAGGGTTGGTTGGTACGGAGGGAGCTAAGGTGATTGAAACGGCAATTGAAAATGCTAATCAACCCAATATTAGCAATATTGCCTCCATTATCAGTATTATTGTTCTGCTTTTTGGTGCTTCGGGAGTCTTCGCCCAACTGCAAGATGCCTTGAATACGGTTTGGGGAGTACAACCTAAACCGGGACGTCCAGTTAAAGGCTTTTTACAGAAACGGTTATTGTCCTTTTCTATTGTGCTGGGGGTTGGCTTTTTACTCTTAGTTTCCTTGATTGTCAGTGCCGTGTTATCGGCGGTGATTAATTATGCCAGTGATTTACTCTTGGGAATGGAATTTCTTTGGTCACTTTTAAACTGGGGGCTTTCTCTGAGCGTAATCACGCTGCTATTTGCGATGATGTACAAGTTTCTTCCGGATGTTAAAATTAGCTGGAGTGATGTCTGGATTGGGGCGATTATCACCGCCATACTTTTCACAATTGGTAACTCTTTGATTGGCATGTATTTAGGGCGGGGTGGTTTTGCCTCAACCTATGGTGCAGCGGGTTCGTTAGTGGTTTTTCTGGCTTGGGTTTATTATTCAGCCCAAATTCTTTTTCTGGGGGCAGAATTTACTCAAGTTTATGCGAGAAAATTTGGGGCAGAAATCGTTCCCGATAAACATGCAATTCAACTCACTGAAGAAGCGCGGGCAAAACAAGGAATTCCTCGGACAGAAACCTTAGAAAAAGCCGCAGAAAATCCAGGTCAGTCGCCAAAATCTTCCTCCAGAAAAAAGTCAGGTAATCCGGGGGCTAAAGCGTTGAAAGCCTACAATGATGTAGCCAGAAAAATGGGCTTAAATAAAAAAGAAAAGTAGGATTAAGCGGTTCTGCATTTAAACCTGAATGTCAATAATAAATGGCAAAATCCTTACTCGAAGCGGCTTTCGGGGAAAATGCCTCCATTGAAGTGGCGGAAAGTGGGGCAGAAGCATTAACGGTTTTTGCTGGTAGTCTAGAGGAGGGTGGTGACGTAGCCGTCGTTATGGCTGACTACCTTATGCCAGGAATGAGAGCATAATTAAATCGCCAAAAACCTGATCAAACCTCTCTATAATTGATTTGTATAGAGAGGTTTAGCGGTTTATGTGGAAGATTGGCGAGTTTGGGAAAATGATCGGGGTTTGAGTCTCAACCCGGCGACGATGGGAGAGGGAGGGACGTTTAGTAAAGCGAGCACACACTAGGAAATCAGAGGATATATATTGTCGATGGAGAAGAACTTTGTTCAGACTGAGCTATACTTATTCATACAAATAGATACAAGTCGGTTTAGCAATGTACGCCATCAAGCGGGAACTCAAACTGAATAATCGAGAGAAAACCCGAATGCGTGGCTGTGCAGGGTTTAAACGCTTTGTCTATAACTATTGCCTCGACCTGATTACCACTAGCTGGTCATTTGAAGACATAAAAGCTGGCGATTCTAAGCGCCTTGCTGCTATCAAAAAAGTCTTCACAACCCTAAGGATGCAGAAACCGGAGAATGGGTGGATGAAACAATATCCATCCACTATTTATCAGTCTGCATTTATGGACATTAAGGATGCGCTTGCCAGATGGCGTAAAGGTCTAGGTGGGTTTCCCAAGAAGAAATCCAAGAAGAAAGGAGACTCCTTTACTGTTTACAAAACCAGCGGAATTTACCCCAAAAAAGGTGAACCTGCGCTTCCTTTTACGAACAGGGCGGTTATTCATCCGGGTAAGCTAATCAAGCCTCCAGGAATGACAACATTCCGTTTAAAAGAACCAATTGATTTCTTTTGTAGCTGCCAAACTTTCACAGTATCAAGAGCAGCGGACAAATGGTTTATCTCTTTTACAGTTGACGCTGAAAAAATACCCCCAAGAGTCCATCCAGTACATCGGATTGGAGTTGACTTGGGAGTGAAATGTTTAGCAACTGTTTCTGATGGAACCAAGTACGAGATGCCAGTTACCACCAAAACAGCGAAAACCAAGCTCGGTAAGATTCAATGGCGTAATCGGAACAAAGTCCTTGGAAACAAGCGGCAAGGAGTAAGAGCATCTAGCAACGCCAAAAAATATTATGTAAAACTGGCGCGTCGGCATTTGAGAATTGTCAATATCCGAAAAGATACGACTCAGAAAATGACAACTGATTTAAGTCGTCGTGCTGACAACATTCGGATAGAGGATCTCAATGTCTCTGGGATGATGGCTAATCAAAAACTCGCCAACGCCCTTAGTGATAAATGCTTTTATGAAATTCGTCGGCAGTTGATTTACAAGCAAGCCCATTATGGAACCAAAGTAGAACTTGTTGACCGATGGTTTCCCAGTTCTAAAACTTGTTCTCACTGTGGGCATAAGCAGGACATGAAACTGCATCAACGAGTATTTAATTGCATTAAATGTGGGCATTCTCAAGACCGCGATCAAAATGCATCGATTAATCTTGAAAATGCCCCCGATGATAAAGTACGTTCGGCTTGAGCGGAATTTACGCCTGTGGACTGGAAGGAGCCGTCTCCCCAGGTTGAAGCAGGAACTAGACGGATAAGCTCTGACTAGAAATAGTTAACTTTGATCAAGTTTTAGAGAGCAGGAGATGAACTGCTGACGTGCATCTATCAACGTTCTCCCGCTACCCTGAAAATTATGCTCACCAGACAAGCTGATTGGGCGGGAGTAGTTATGGGATTAACTCGGTAGACTTATATCGTTATATCTGTAAACCGTGGCAAAGCATTGACTTACACCTAGCCGTGAAAGAAGCCCTGCGACAGTATCATCAAGACCAAGAATTGACTCAAAAAACAGCACAACTGGATCAAATGAATCAGGGATTAAACCAAGCCGTATTAATTACCAAACTCCAAGAGAGTGAACATTGCCTCAAACAGCTTCTCGATGCTGTACCTATGGGTATTTTTGTGTCAGAAGCTGATGGAAAACTTTACTATGTGAATCAAACTGGTGAGCAAGTTTTCGGTCAAGGAATGGTTGAGTCAATGGCGGCGGATCAATTAATGGAAACTTATCGGGTTTATCAGGCGGGAACTGATCAATTTTATCCCCAGAATCGCCATCCCTTATGGCAAGCCTTACAAGGGAAACGGGTACGAGTTGATGATATGGAAATCTGTCGCCGCGATCGCACCATTCCCCTAGAAGCCTGGGGCGCCCCAATCTATGATCGTCAGGGAAATCTGACTCATGCGATCGCGGCGTTTGCTGATATCTCTCAACGTCAGCAGGCTGAGCGGGTTTTAGCCGATTATAATCAGAGTTTAGAACAACAAGTTGCGGCACAGACGATTGCTCCGGATAGTCGCGATCGCAAACAAGCCGAAGCAACCCTGAAAATCCGCGCCCGCCAACAAGCCGCAATTGCTCAATTTGGACAAACTGCATTAGTGGAAACCGATGTCTCTCAGCTAATGGATCAAGCCGTAACTCTGCTGGCTCAAACCTTGGAGGTAAACTATGCCAAAGTGTTACAACTTTTACCCGATGGGGAGACATTATTCCTCAAAGCTGCGGTAGGTTGGCAAGGGGAATTAGTGAGTCACGTCACAATTAGCACAGAAGGCTATATTTTACCCCACAATGAACCCGTTATTGTTGAGGATTTACGCACAGAGACTCGGTTTAGGGGTTCACGCCTGTTGCAGGATCAGGGGATAATTAGCGGTATTAGTGTGATTATCCCCGATCGCGCTCAACCCTTTGGAGTTTTGGGTGCATATACCTCACAACCCCGCCAATTTAGTCAGGATGATGTTCACTTTCTCCAAGGAATTGCCCATATCCTAGCAACAGCCATTGATCGCCAACGGGCAGACATCGCCTTACGCCAAAGTGAAGCCAGAAATCAAGCGATTATCGATGCGATTCCTGATTTAATGTTTCGGCTCAACGCTGATGGGATGATCACCGATTATATCGCTCCTGGGGATAGACTAGACTTAATTTACCCAACCTGCGATCGCATTGGTAGCAGCATCCACGACTGTCTGCCATCAGACGTAGCCCAAACCTGTCTGTACCATCTACATCAGGCGTTGCTAAGGGAAGAAACCCAAATTTATGAACAGCATCATTGGAGCAATGGTAAGCTGCACTATGAAGAAGTGCGGGTTGTGGTAACTGGGGACAATGAAGCCCTATTTATTATCCGAGACATTAGTCAACGCAAGCAAGCTGAGGCACAAATTGCCTTTCAAGCCTCTTTACTGGATCAAGTCAGTAATGCTGTCATTGCCACAGATTTAGCCGGAACCATTATCTACACGAATCAATTTGCCCAGGGTTTATATCAACTCAACCCAGAAACCATACTCGGTCAATCCATTCTTGATGTTACCGTACTTCCCCAAGATCAAGCCCTGGCGCAGGAAATTTTAGCGGGTGTTCAAGAAAATGGTTATTGGGAGGGGGAATTCACGGTTAAATGCCAAGACGGTAGCACCTTCCCGGTTTATGCCACCAATACCCTAATTCGAGATCACCAAGGAAATCACATCGGCTATGTGGGTGTGAGTACTGATATTAGCACTCAAAAACAAGCGGAGGAACAACTGCGCCAAAGTAAACATTTTATCGAACAGATTGCGGCGGCTTCACCCTATTGCTTATATATTTATGACCTCATCGAAAATCGCAATATCTACAGCAATCAAGAAATTGCCACCATTCTGGGTTATACACCCGCACAAATTCAAGCCATGGGGGAGAATTTTATCTCCAGCCTACTGCACCCCGATGACTTCACTATCGTCTCAGAAAAATGGCAAAAGTTAGCGAATGCGGCGGATGGGGAAATTTTCGAGTTAGAGTACCGGATGCAGGATGCCCAAGGGAAATGGCATACTCTATGGGGGCGGGAGACTGTATTTGCTAGAACTCCAGATGGCACCGTTAAACAGGTGATTGGTACGGCAATTGATATCACCGAACGCAAACAAGCAGAAGTTGCATTACGCAACAGTGAGCAACTCTACCGTACCATGGCAAGACATTTCCCCAATGGGGCAATTTTCTTGTTTGATCATAATTTGCGTTATTTAGTCGCCGATGGTCAAGGGTTAGGTTCCTCAGGATCAGGATATAGCCGCAATGTATTAGAAGGAAAAACCATTTGGGAGGCTTTATCCGACTCAGAATCTGCCTTGGTTGAACCCCTATATCGCAACGCTTTGGCAGGGATAGAACAAACTCTGGAAATACCTTATCACAATTGCATTCATCTGGTGCAAACTCGGGCAGTGCAAAATGATACTGGAGAAATTATTGCGGGTATGGTTGTCGTGCAGGATATCACAGAACGCAAACAAGCAGAGAAATCCCTGAGAGAACGGGAAGCGTTTTTACGCAGTATCTACGACGGAATTGAAGCGGCTGTCTTTATCGTTGATGTTCAAGAATTGGGTGAATTTCGCTATGTTAGCATTAACCCAGCCCATGAACGGATGTCAGGTCTTCTCTCCTCACAAATAAGCGGTAAGACTCCCCAAGAAGCCTTCACTCCAGAAGTGGCACAGGCGGTGTCTGAACGGTATCATGCCTGTGTTGAGGCGGGAGAACAGATTACCTATGAAGAATGTCGGCAGATTCAGGGACAAAAAACCTGGTGGATTACTAATTTAACCCCTCTGCGAGACAGCAACTGGCGAATCTATCGACTGATTGGTACTAGCTTTAATATTAGCGATCGCAAACAGGTTGAGAAAACCTTGCAGCTGCAAGCCGCCGCGATGACAGCCGCTACCGATGGGATTGCGATTTTGAATCAGCAGGGGGAGTATGTCTCTCTTAACCAGGCGCACGCCGAAATCTTTGGCTATGATAACGCTACCCAACTCCTCGGTCAAAATTGGCAGGCGCTGTACGAGGCTAGGGAATATCAACGACTACTAGAAGATTCTCTATCATTATTACCTCAGCAGGGATATTGTCGCACCGAAGCCCAAGGGTTACGCCGTGACGGTAGCACATTTCCCCATGAAGTCTCGGTCACGTTATTACCCGGAGGAGAAAGAATTTGTATTGTTCGCGACATTACTGAACGCAAGCAAGCCGAAGCTGCACTACGAGAAAGTCAGCATTTTGTTCAACGTATTGCCGAAGCCTCTCCCAATCTTTTATATATTTTTGATTTAACTGAACAACGTAATATCTACGCCAACCGGGAACTGGCAGCGTTTTTAGGGTATACCGCAGAACAAATTTACTCCATGGGTGAAAATATTCTACCCACCCTCATCCATCCAGAGGATTTAGCCCGATTACCCGCCTATTTCCAACAAGTTCAAAACGCAGCCGATGGAGAAATCTTTGAAATCGAGTACCGAGTAAGAGATGCTAATGGAGAATGGCACACGCTTTTGGGTCGAGAAACCCCCTTTGCTAGAACCGCTGACGGTATGGTTACCCAGCTTTTGGGTACCGCCACAGACATCACCGAACGCCAACAGATAGAAGCCGCATTACAAGAGAGTGAACAGCGCTATGAGTTAGCAACTCGTGCGGCAAAGGTAGGAGTTTGGGAATGGAATCTACAGACTAATGAATTTTATATCGACCCCACAATTAAGGCAATTCTCGGTTACACCGAGGCAGAAATTGCCAATGATTTGAACCATTGGACAACCTATATTCATCCTGATGATCAGTCGGTTGTCCTCGCCGCCGCCCAATCACATTTAGCGGGAGTTTCTCCAGAGTACCGAGTTGAACATCGAATGATGCACAAAGATGGCTCAATTCGTTGGATTATTGTGCGGGGACAAGCCATCCGAGATGCCCAAGGAAAGGGTATCCGTATGGTTGGCACGAATACTGATATCACCGAACGCAAATTAGCTGAAATCGCCCTACAAGAGGCAAAAGAAGCCGCCGATGCCGCTAACCGGGCAAAAAGCACATTCCTGGCAAATATGAGTCATGAATTGCGAAGTCCCCTCAACGCTATTTTGGGGTTTGCTCAACTGATGAGTAATAGTGTCACTCTTCCTCGCCAGTACCAAGACAATCTACGGATTATTCACAATAGTGGAGAACATTTACTGACACTAATTAACCAGGTTTTAGATTTATCTAAAATTGAGGCGGGACGCATTACCCTGAATGAAACTACATTTAACTTGCATCATCTGTTGCGTGAAGTTGAAGATATGTTTCGACTCAAGGCAGATGAAAACGGCTTACAATTGGGTTTTAACTGTGCGGCTGATGTTCCCCACACCATCCAAACCGATGAAATTAAGTTACGCCAAGTCTTAATTAATCTCCTGAGTAATGCGATTAAATTTACTTCAGCAGGAAGTGTGGTTGTAAATGTTGCCTCACAAAGGACAAATGACCGAAGAGAGGTAGAAATATATGAGAACAGTTTAGCCAGAAAAATAACCCTTCATTTTGAAATCAAAGATACCGGAT
Source organism: Coleofasciculus sp. (assembly GCF_046565525.1). NCBI lineage: Bacteria > Bacillati > Cyanobacteriota > Cyanophyceae > Coleofasciculales > Coleofasciculaceae > Coleofasciculus > Coleofasciculus sp. The sequence continues at coordinate 13,693 of NZ_JBKHUP010000055.1, forward strand.
GTGGTATTGATGCTGATGAATTAGAGAGTATCTTTGAAGCCTTTGTGCAAAGCCAAAGTGGAGTGCAATCCCAGAACGGAACAGGTTTAGGGCTGCCGATTACGCGCAAGTTTATTCAACTCATGGGCGGAGAAATCACGGTGGAAAGTCAAGTTAGACTGGGTACAACCTTTACATTTGATATTCAAGCCCAGGTAATCGATGTCACTCCCAGCACACCCCAAACGACTCCCTGTCGCGTCATTGCCCTTGCACCCAATCAACCCCACTATCGGATTTTGATTGTGGATGATCAAGTGGAAAACCGTCAACTATTGATGCAATTGCTTCATCCCTTGGGCTTTGAACTCCAAGAGGCTAGTAACGGTAAAGAGGCGATTGAGATTTGGCATCATTGGCAACCTCATTTAATTTTAATGGATTTGCGGATGCCGGGAATGGATGGCTACGCTGTTACCCAAGAGATTCGACAGTGTAGAGACGTTGCATGCAACGTCTCTACACCTCCCCCAATAATCATTGCCCTAAGTGCTAGTGTAATAGAAGAAGAACGGTTAAAAGCGTTAGAGGTGGGTTGCACGGCTTTCATTGCCAAACCGTTTCACGAATCTGATTTGTTTGCAGCCATACGCCAACATCTGAAAGTCAATTTTATTTGTGACGAACCGGAGCAAAATACCGGGCAAACGGAGACAGTTGTCTTAACATATGATGATTTGGCTATCCTGCCTATTGATTGGTTAGCATCGTTGCATCAAGCTACCCTTGAGGGAGATTTTGAGCAGATGTTAAACTTAATTGATCAAATCCAGGCTCAGGATAATAATCTAGCCCATACTCTTGCTCACTTGGCTAAGAATTTCCAGTTTGAACGATTACTCGATTTAACCGAACCTTGGTCAACTATAACTGATAAATTATGAGTTAATGGAAAGGGAAGGGAAAAAGGAAAAGCTTTAAGCAAAAAAGATCCTTATTCCCTGAATCCTTACCCCTCAATAAAAAATAAATGCAAAAAATGTCATCCAGCAGTCCCCTTTTAGAACAACTATCGCAATCACGAGCTATTGATTGTAATCCCCTGATAGTTACTCCCCAGACGCGGGTAACAGACGTTATTAATTGGCTCAATGAACGTCAGATTAGTTATGCCTTAGTCGTCAAACGGAAACGGTTAGTGGGTATTTTCACAGAACGGGATTTTGTCCGCATCGCTGCCCAGCAGATACCCCTGGAAAACCTAAGGATTCAAGCCGTGATGACTCCTGATCCGGTTACCGTTTCCCTTGACCAAGATCAAGGCGTTTTTTCGATTATTTCCCTGCTACGCCAGCATCATATTCGTCATTTGCCTGTAATCGATCAAGAGAGCAAAATTATTGGAGTAATTACGCCTAAAACCATTCGAGAGGTTGTTCAACCCACTGACTTATTGAAGTTCAAACAAGTGGGGGATGCAATGAATTCTCAGGTGATTCAGAATTCTGCCACAGCGTCATTACTAGAAATTACCCAGCAAATGGTTACCCATCATAAAAGCTGCATCGTGATTACGGAAACCCAAAACGAAGCGGATATTGTTCCCGTGGGAATTATTACAGAACGGGATATTATTCAGTTTAAAAATAGGGGGATTGATTTCGCTAATACTCCCGCGAAAACAGTGATGAGTAATCCCCTAATTCCGATTAAAGTTAGTGATTCAATGATGCTGGCAAATGAAATAATGAAATGCCACAAAATCCGCCGTTTAGTGGTTGTAGATGAAGCCGGAAGACTAGCAGGAATCATCACCCAAAGTACAATCATAGAAGCGCTAAACCCCATAGAACTGTATGCTACAATTGAACTTCTGCGTAAACAAGTGGATGAGCGAACCCAGGAGTTAAGTCAACTCAATGAGAAATTGCAGCAAAAACTCTGCCAATATGGCAAGTTAGAAGCACAACTGCAACAAGCCAAAGACGAAGCCGCCGCCGCTAACCAAGTTAAACGTGCCTTCTTAGCCAATTTAAACCATGAATTTAGAACACCACTCCACGCGATTCTCGGTTTTTCTCAACTGATGCACCGTTCAAAATCCCTCTCCCCCGAAGATCAGAAAAATTTAGGTATCATCTCTAGTGCTGGTAAGCATTTGCTCGAACTGCTGGAAAACTTGTTGGAATTAACCAAAACTCAGTCCACTCACATTCCGTACAATGAAGTTAATTTTGAGCTGTCTGAGGTGCTACCCAAGGTGCCAGCCTCCCCGGTAACCATTACCTTGACGCCAAAGGATATGGCTGATTTACCCAGGGATTGGCAAACCTCGTTCCATCAAGCCACAATTGAAGGAGATTTTGATGTGATGCTGAGCCTCATCGAGGAAATTCGCGATCGCGATGAGTTCTTAGCCAATTCTCTCTCTACTTTAGCTCATGAATTTCAGTTTGAACGGCTATTAGCTTTGACCAAATCAACTACTGATGAACACGATGACTCTGGAGTCAATTCCTTTGTACAAAGGGACAATACTAGCGATTGATGATACCCCGGATAATTTGCACCTGTTAACCGAGATGTTAACCGAGCAAGGGTACAAAATCAGGATTATACCCAATGGTAAACTGGCGCTGAGATCTATTGCGAACAGTCCCCCCGATTTAATTTTACTGGATATTGTCATGCCAGACATGGACGGCTATCAAGTTTGTCAACAGTTGAAAGCCTCTGTGATCACCCAGAACATTCCGGTAATTTTTTTAAGTGGTTTGAATGAAACCTTTGATAAGGTGAAAGCCTTTGAAGTCGGTGGCGTCGATTACATTACTAAACCGTTTCAAGTGCAAGAAGTATTAGCCCGGGTTGAGAATCAATTACGCCTACAACGCTTACAACAGCAGCTAGCCCAACAAAACATCCAACTGCAACAAGAAATTCAGGAACGCCACCATGCAGAAATTGCCCTGAGTGAGAGTGAAAAACAATATCGCCATCTGGTTGAAGCGTCACAAGACTTGATTTGGTCGGTTGATCGGTATGGGTGTTACACCTTTGTTAATCCGATTGTACAACACCTTTATGGCTATTCTCCAGAGGAAATGCTGGGACGTTCGTTTACCGATTTCCTGTCACCGGAACGCCTGGAACCGGATGTTAATCTTTTTCAGTGTTTATTTCAGGGACAGTCTGTGTTCCAATATGAAACCACCCATCTAAACAAAGCCGGGGAACCCATTCAATTATTGCTCAACGCGATCGCAGTGGTTGATGACCAAGGTCAAGTTGTCGGTGTAACGGGTACAGCCAGTGACATCACAGAACGTCAAAAAGCACAAGAAGCATTACGCTTAAGCGAAATCCGGTATCGAGAACTGGTAGAATTTCAGAAACAAGTCCTCGTCTGTCGCTGGAAACCGGATACCACCCTCACCTTTGTCAACCAGTCTTACTGTCGTTTTTTTGGCAAGTCTCCGGCTGAACTGATTGGCACAAAATATTTAGAATTACTGCCTGATTTTATTCAAGACCAGATCAGGGATTTTGTCAAATCCCTAGTCAACCATGAATGTCCAGAAACCTCCGAACATATCATGATCTCTCATCAGGGAGAACTCCATTGGTTTAAGTGGACTGATCAACCGATTCTGGATGAACAAGGACATATTTTAGAAATTCAATCCTTTGGTATTGATATTACCACGCGCAAACAGGCGGAAGAAAAACTGCGCCTCTCGGAAGAAAATCTAGCTCAAGCTCAACGAATTGCCCATATTGGCAATTGGGAATTTGATGTTCTCACCAGTCAAATTATCTGGTCAGCCGAACTGTTTCGCATTTTTGGTCTGGAACCCAATCAAACAGAACCCACCTATCAACAACTCCTTGACTTTATTCATCCCAATGATCGTTCCCAATTTGAAGAAACCATCAAGCAATCCATTGAGCAAGGACTCTGCTACGAATTAGAGTTTCAGATTTTACCGAGAAATCGGACGACAGTTCGACATCTTGAGGTGAGAATTGAACCCATTTTTGATCAGCACTATCGGATAATTAAACTCTTCGGAACGGCTTTAGATATCACCCAGCGCCAAAAAGCTGAAACCGCTTTGCGACAATCTGAAGCACGAGAACGAGAAAGAGCCCATCAACTCCAACGCACTCTCGAAGAATTAAAACGCACCCAATCCCAGCTTGTGCAAACGGCAAAAATGTCGAGTCTGGGGCAAATGATCGCGGGAATTGCTCACGAAATTAATAATCCAGTTTCTTTTATTTTTGGCAATATCACTATTGGTCGTCAATACTTTAATGATTTGATTCAGCTAATTAATCTTTATCAAGAAACTTATCCCAATCCCCCGGCAACCGTTCAAGAGATAGCAGAAGCCATTGACTTACAGTTTGTCAAAAAAGATTGGCATAAACTGCTTAACTCTATCCAAGAGGGGGCGGAGCGGATTCATCAGATTATTCTTTCCCTGAGAAACTTTTCTCGACTCGATGAAGCTGAACTGAAGTCGGTGGATATTCATCAAGGGATAGAAAGCACGCTGTTTATTTTACAGCATCGACTCAAAAAGCCCGGAAATCGACAGGAAATTCAGGTAATTAAAGAGTATGGTCAACTGCCCCAAGTAACCTGTTATGCGAATCAATTGAATCAGGTGTTTATGAATATACTGGCTAATGCTATCGACGCCATAGATAGTCACTCGTCACCGGGGGTGATTACAATCAGCACCGAAGTAGCTGGTGCTAACCGACAACGACCCCCGAAAAATGGAAGCCAGCAGACCGATATTTTGAAGATCCGCATTACTGACAACGGAATTGGCATCTCTGAGGAAGTGCAACCGCAAATTTTTGATCCGTTTTTTACGACAAAACCTGTAGGCAGTGGTACGGGTTTGGGCTTATCCATTAGCTATCAAATTATCGTTGAGAAACACCAGGGGCAACTCTCTTGTTTGTCTACTCCAGGGGAAGGAACAACGTTTATGATCGAGATTCCGATTAAACCGCGATCGCAACAGCCAAGAGAAATCTGTTTAAATGACATGGATCTGGCGAAGTAAATTAGCTAAGGTTTGGGGTGTTCAGGTATCTATCTGTAGGTTGAAGAATTTCTTGCCTCTAACGAGCTAAGCTAATAGAAGCTTAAACTAATAATTAAGCCGTCTATTCAGGATTAAACCCCTTTTAATTAAAAATCAGGATGAGGGAGTTCCGAGAAAACTTCATCGTTCTCACCTGAGTTAATTCACTTAATTCGCTGATTGAATTAGTCGTATAGAATTTGTTGACAATTTGGGATAATTATGCGTTTCAAAAATAGAAAAGAAGCAGGTCAAAGACTCGCCAGCGACCTCAAAGAGTATGCCAACCGCCCCGATGTGATTGTCCTAGCATTACCCCGTGGTGGTGTACCTGTGGCTTATGAAGTGGCGAGAGGACTCAATGCGCCTTTAGATGTTTGGCTGGTTCGCAAACTGGGTGTACCAGGTCAAGAAGAACTGGCAATGGGCGCGATCGCGAGTGGCGGAACCCGTATTTTAAACCAGGATGTCGTGCGATCGCTGCGGGTATCGGAGCAAGCGATTGAGCAAGTGGCGGCGAAAGAGCAAAAAGAATTAGAACGGCGGGAAAAGGCTTACCGACGGGATCGTCCTCCCCTAGAATTGCGCGATCGCACTGTACTTTTGGTGGATGACGGTTTAGCCACAGGGGCATCGATGCACGCCGCTGCCGTTGCTTTGCGACAGCATGACCCGAAAAAAATCATTGCGGCTGTCCCCGTTGCTGCGCCAGAAACCTGCCAGGATGTTCAAGTCGAGGTAGACGAAATTATCTGCAGTGAAACACCCCAACCGTTCTACGCGGTAGGTCTGTGGTACGACAACTTTGACCAAACCACTGACCAAGAAGTGCGTGACTTAATGGAGCGCTCAGCCGGTCAACAAATAGCTGGTTCAACTCGATGATTAGGAGGACTTAGATTATGGTTATCCAAACTCAACTTACTGATGCTGTGCGTCAAGCCGCACATCCTATTTCCGGGACATCATCAGACTATGAGGCACTACTCGATCAGATTGGTGATGCTCGTTTTGTCCTCATCGGTGAAGCATCCCACGGCACCCACGAATTTTATCAACAACGAACCCAAATCACCAAACGGCTCATCCAAGAAAAGGGATTCACCGCCGTCGCTGTTGAAGCCGATTGGCCCGATGCTTATCGGATTAATCGCTATGTTCGAGGTGTTAGTGATGATTCCGATAGTATCGACGCATTAGCAGATTTTCAACGCTTCCCCACTTGGATGTGGCGCAACACCGATGTATTAAATTTTGTCGGTTGGCTGCGAGAGTATAATGATGCCTTACCGAAGGATGCCACGAAAGCAGGCTTTTATGGGCTAGATCTGTACAGCCTATATACTTCAATTGAAGCCGTTCTCAAGTATTTAGATACAGTTGATCCAGAAGCCTCCGCCCATGCGCGTTACCGTTACTCCTGTTTCGATCACTTTGGCGAAGATACCCAAAGCTATGGGTACGCCACCAGTTTTGGCATGGGTGAACCCTGTGAAAATGAGGTGGTTGATCAACTGGTGGAATTACAACGCCGTGCGGCGGATTATGCACAACGAGATGGGCGTATTCCAGAGGATGAGTTCTTCTATGCCGAACAAAATGCCCGGTTGATTAAGAACGCCGAACAATACTATCGTTCCATGTTTCGGGGTCGGATTTCTTCGTGGAATTTACGCGATCGCCACATGGCGGAAACCCTCAACCAATTGGTGACTCACTTTGAGCAACAGGGTCAACCCACGAAGGTTGTGGTTTGGGAACATAACTCCCACCTCGGCGACGCCAGAGCCACCGATATGGGCGCGGCTGGGGAACTGAATGTCGGTCAATTGGTGCGTCAGCAATATGAAGGCGATGCCTTCCTGATTGGCTTTAGTACCTACACCGGAACCGTTACCGCCGCATCCAATTGGGGTGCATCGGCAGAATGCAAGGGAGTGCGTCGGGCATTACCGGAAAGTTATGAAGCTTTGTTTCATCAGACCGGACAGCCAAATTTTTGGCTAAACTTACAGGAGCAAAACCCCGCCGTGCAAGGGTTACATCAGCCCCGTTTAGAACGTGCGATCGGTGTGATTTATCAACCCCAAACTGAACGCATCAGCCATTATTTCCAGGCGCGATTACCGGAACAGTTTGATGCGATGATCCATTTTGACGAGACTTGCGCCGTCGAACCCTTAGAACGCACCCCTCAATGGGATCGAGGTGAAGCACCCGAAACCTTCCCTATGGGCGTGTGATTTTAGCCCGGATGGGTAAGTCTTCCCGATTAAAAAGGGCACGATGATATCGTGCCCCTACCCAATCAATTATTCCTGGATTATTGTAGGGGCTCTTTCATTGCCGTGCCTTGTTCATATCGTGCCTTCACCGTATCTTGTTAGGATAAAGACAATTAACAATTCGCGATCGCCCTCGCTCCATGTCATACAACCCTGACAAACACCACCGCCGTTCTATTCGTCTCAAAGGGTACGATTACACTCAACCAGGAGCGTATTATATTACCCTCTGTACCAAAGCGCGGCAATGTTTATTTGGTGATGTGGTGAAGGGGAAAATGCGATTAAATTTCTTGGGATATATCGCCTTTAATTACTGGCAAGCTATTCCTGATCATTTTGCCCATATTCAATTAGATGTCTTTGTGGTTATGCCGAATCATTTACATGGTATTTTAGTGATTTGCGACACCCCAATCCCAGCACAACCGGGCGATAATCAGACAACTAAAACATTTAGCAAACCAGTACGCGGTTCTATCCCCACGGTGATTCGTACCTATAAAGCGGCTGTCACCAAACAAATTAATCTCCTCTGCAATACAACACATACATCCTTAATCTGGCAACGTAATTTTTACGAACACATCAACCGAGATGAAAAATCGTTAGAGACTATCCGACGCTATATTAAAGAAAATCCCGGGCGTTGGGCAGAAGATCCAGAAAACCCCCAGCATTATCCCAAAAGTCAGAATATTCTAATTGATCTTCCCTTTTAAGGGTCACGGCAATTTTAACAGGCACGGCATTGCCGTACCCCTACATTTAACCGCCCAATTTCTTGATATGATAAAAGGTTAATGGCACTGAAACTTTGCGGTTTTAGATCGCCGAAACCCTTGATATACCGTAGGGTGGGCATTGCCCACCAGCATGCCAGTCAGTACCATTCGTGCAGTCGGCGCTTTAGCGCTCACTACGAACAACGACGAGCCTAGCTTGAGTCAGCGATAGTGATTTTGAGGTAAGGTTAGAAATCAGATGGCAATGGGAGAGCAATAGGCAAAGGACGTTCTGATGAAGCTCATAAACTCGGTGACTTTGGCATTCCTATCATTAAGCACAGTTGTCTTTTCGACAATCCTATTGTCTGTTGGCGTTATCCAGCCTCAAGCCATCGCCCAAGATGCGTTACTATCTCAAGCGCTTTCCGATACCGAGGAACAAGAGTTGGAACGGTTGCGGGAGCAGCGGCGTATCCAAGAACAAGTACAGGCGGAGGCAAATCGCGCCTTTAGTCGCACCACCACCCTGTTTAATGTCCTCCTAGCCGTCTTAGCGCTGCTGTTAATTGCGGCGATTGTTGGCTTATTCCTGTTGCGACGGGCGGTAATTCGCGAGGTGGCGGATTTGGTGAGAGCGCATCTGAATGAATTAACCGACTTGGAAGGGAAAATTAACCAGGCGAATCAACAGGTACAAGCGATTCTGGAACGTACCGAAGATTTAGCTAATGATTTAAATAGAGAAGCCGATGACTTCTACGAAGATATTGGCATGAAGCAAAAAGAGTCATCCCAGCTTCTGAGTGAACTCTCGGAATCTCAACAACAGGCTCTGCGAGACTTAAATACCCATATTAAAGACGCCCAAAAAGCTTTGGCTCAAACCGATGGAGAGTTTTCCCACCATTTATCCCAACTGCGTTCTCACGTTGAATCGGAACAAACGAATACACTGGAGAACCTGAAACAATTAACCGCCCAGTTTACGCCGGAACTGGCGAAATTACAACAGGATACCCACGCCGAAAAAGATCGGGTTGTGGAAAACCTGAAAAATTCAGAAACAGCGTTTAGCAATCAACTGGCGGAACTCTTTAACCACGCCCAAAGCCAACGGGATAGAATTCTCCAGAGTTTAGAACAACTCAGTGCCGAATTTGCCCCGGAACTCTCCAAACTGCAACAGGCGGCTCAAGGGGAAAAAGCGGCAATTATCCAGCGCTTACAAAAAACAGAAACGGAGTTTGGCAAGCAATTAACTCAACTGCAAAACGAGGCACAAAAACAACGGGATAGGATTCTCCAGAACTTAGAAAAACTCCAGAAGGAGTTTACACCCCAGCTTGACCAAGTGAAAGGGTCACTGAACGAACAAAAAGCGACAATTTTACAGAACTTGCAACAGGCGGAAAGGGAGTTTAAACAGCAATTAACCCAACTGCAAACTACCACGAAACAAGAACGGGAAAGTATTCTAGAGAATTTGCAACGCCTCGCCTCAGAGTTCTCACCCCAATTGACAGAGATTAAAACGGAAGCGGAACAAAAGGCGCAACAGCAGCAAGGGACAGCCTTTGCAGATGTGGAACGCTTACGCCAAGACGTTACGCGCCACCTGGAACAATCCCAATCGCAAATTCAAGGAGAGATTGATCAAACCTTGGGTAATTTGAAAAAATTGGAGCAGGAGGTAACCCGTCAGCTTTCAACCACCCAATCGGGAGTACAAGAAAACCGCGCTCAAACCCTGCAAAGTTTGAGTCAAATCCAAACCGAGTTTACTAATCAATTTTCTCAATTCCAGTCGGCGATTCAAGAGCGAAAAGATCAGGCATTCCAAAGCCTGGAAAAATTGGAGTCTATGTTAGGCGATGAGTTAACCGATATTCAAAGCGATGCTCAAAGGCAAAAACAGGAAATCCTGCAAAAATTAGCAGAGATTACGCCCACGGAAATTGCCGAATCTGCCTTGTCTGATGTACTGCAACAAATCCAACCCCTGACGGAACAACTGGAACGATTGCATGAGAATCATCCTGAGTTTTTCTTGAATGTCAAGGACTATATTAATCAAGGGAATAATTTATTCGCTCAAGGTGACTATGAAGAGGCGATCGCACGGTATGATCAAGCCCTAGAACTACAACCCGATAACGCGAATCTATGGCATCAGCGCGGTGTCGCCTTATGGGAATTAAAACGCTACCAAGACGCGATCGCATCCTTGGATCGGGGATTGGAACTCGCCCCAGAAGCCACCGATACCTTGTATTATAGAGGGTTAGCTTTACGGGAATTGAAGCGTTTTGAAGGGGCGTTAGTGGCGTTCAATAAGGTGATTCAAATCCAGCCTGATGATTACAAAGCATGGCTAAATCGGGGAATGATGCTAGGGAGATTGAAACGCCGGGAGGATGCGATCGCATCCTTTGAGCAGGCGTTGGAAATCAAACCCGATTACCATGAAGCTTGGGTAAATCGGGGTGTGGTACTCGGCGCACTGCAACAACACCAAGAGGCGTTTAATTCCTTTGATAAAGCGGTACAAGTGCAACCTGATGATGGCGTGGCTTGGTTTAATCGCGGCTTAGCCTTGGCGGTATTAGAACGGTATGAGGAGGCGGTAACGTCTTTTGAAAAGGCGATTGAACTCAAACCCGATTCCCATAAAGCTTGGACATACAAAGGGAATATGTTGATCAAGTTAAAACGCAATCAGGAAGCGGTAGAAAGTTATGATCAGGCATTAGCCATTCAACCCGATTATGCCCCAGCTTTTTATCAGAAAGCTATCGGCTATGCTCAACAACGTCAGGTTCACTTCAGTATCGATAACTTAGAAAAAGCCATCGCCCTCAATCCCGCGTATCGTGAGGAAGCCAGAACGGATTTGGACTTGGACGCGATCGCCAAAGATGATCGATTTTGGCGCTTGATTGAACAATAAACTATTGAGACATTAAATCAAATGATAATTCAAGCAGAAGAACAAAAAAATTACACCCCTAAAGAGTACCTGGAGTTTGAAATTAACTCAGAAGAACGACATGAATTCATTAATGGCGAAATTGTATTGATGACTGGTGGAACCCCAAATCATAATCAAATTGCTCTAAATCTGAGTGGTGCGCTAAATTTCGCCCTGAAGCGTCAACCGTATCGAGTGTTCGTCACCGATCAACGGCTCTGGATTCCTCGAAAACGTATCTACACCTATCCTGATGTTATGGTCGTTCAGGGTGAATTGCAACTACAAGAAGGACGACAAGACACGATCACAAATCCTTTAATCATTGCTGAAGTGTTGTCAAAATCTACCCGAAGTCATGACAAAGCTGCTAAATTTGACGCCTATCGCACGATTCCCAGTTTTCAGGAATATCTCTTAATTGACCAATACACGATGCACATTGAACACTATTTCAAAACCGAGCGAAAACGCTGGACATTCTATGAATATGATGATGCTAATGAAATCGTTAATCTAAACTCGTTTTCATTCCAAATAACTCTAGAAGAAATTTATGACAAAGTTGAGTTTGAATCAGCCAAAGATAGTTAAACCATGAATAGATTGAGTGTAAAAACTGAAAGTGTGACCAATGACCAATGACCAATGACAAAACGATGACACCCGAACAAAAAAAAGAAATCACCGAACTACGCGATCGCAACTTAACCCCGAAACAAATTGCTCGCAAATTAGGATTACGGGCGGCTGAAGTCACCGCCTATATCAAAGAACAGGCGGAAGAAACCACACTTGCCCGTGTTGCATCAGGAGAATTAGATCCAGTTTTTGAATGCTTCGTCAACGCCAACTGTGCTGAGTATTATCTTCATGACAATACTGAACCCGTCCAAGAAACCGAGGACAATATCGACCGAGGTTTAGCCTTAGTCTGTATTACCCGCAAACCCAAGTATGACCGATTCACCGTTTGTACTTACCTGTTAGATGTATGGTGTCTCGGTGTCAAAGATACCATGGGTCCGCGTCAACTGAATTCAGTTGAATATAAACAGATGTTAGACTACGCCTATCAAGGCTTTCCCGAAGGATCTCAAAAAATTACCCTAGAACAAGCCCAATCCCTAGTTTATAGTGCAGTAGACTATGCCGAAAAATTAGGATTTCAACCCCATCAAGATTTTAAGCGATCGCGACAACATTTAGGTAAGTGGAGTGGTCAACCCAAAATTCAATTGGGTCGCAATGGCAAACCATTTTATATTAGTGGTCCCTACGATAATTCAGAAATGATTATCAACATCTTGAACAAAAATGTCGGTGAGGGTAACTATGATTACATGACCAAATTATTTGATGATTCTGATAACTCGGGTTCCTTCACTGACTCTTTGTTAACTGAATCCTTATTCGGGGAGCTTCTTTAACATACAAAAATGTCCGGCTGACTTAATCGGTAGTGACAATTGATACTTATCCGGATGGGCAGCGATGAACTCCTCGACGGCTGTTTTTACGCCCGTCGAGAAAAAGTCGTAATCATCAACAATAATATGTCCACCTTTGGATAATACCTGGTCAAGAAAATTGAGAGCCACTAAAATAGGTTCATAAAAATCAAAATCGACGTAGGCAAAACAAACCTGTTGAGTTCGATTAAATGACTGAATCGTTTTTTCAATAAACCCGGGTATAATTTGAGTCCGTTCTGAGGGAAAGTTAATATCATTTAATCGCTTTTGCACCAGATCAACAGCGGTGAGCATTGTCCCCGTGTAGGCATCCATTGATCCGAGATTAAAAATATCATCTTTTAGTGTATCTTTAGCGGAGGGTTTGGGTAATCCAGCAAAGGAATCAAAAAGCCAAATTGTTTTATCCGTCTTTTGAATTTCATACGCCATTAATGCTGATGTCGCACCTTGGGCGACGCCAAATTCACAGATATCTCCTGGCAAGTGTAAAGATTTATGTAAATAATTGACAATATAGAACGCTTCACTGACCGATGTACCTAAAAGTTTAAACAGTAAATCAGTTCTTACCTCGTCATAGTCGGGTAAATCAGTCAGAAGTATCTCTTTATAAACCCCTTCCACTTCTTTGAGCAGTGTTTTATATCGAGTATCGGGTTGATTCAGTTGTGCTAGTTGATAGCCTAACTCTTTTTTAGAATAAAACTTATATAATTTATCTAGACTGTTAAAAATTAACCGCTCCATCACGTTAAACATTAGATGGGTTTAGCTCCTAATAGTGTTCTGACTCTGTATTAAACCATAAAACGTGAACCACTACTTTGCCACAGTCGCCCGTGGATTAGAACCCATTGCGGCGCAAGAACTTGAACGCTTGGGGGCGCAGGATGTGCGTCCTGATTTTACGGGGGTGCATTTTCAGGGCGATACAGCGTTAATGTACCGGGTGAATCTGTGGGCGAGAACGATTTTTCGAGTACTCGTCGTTATCGCCGAATTTCCTTGTGCAAATGCTAAACAACTTTACCAGGGGGTACAAAGCATTCCTTGGGCGCAATACCTGAAACCGCAGCAAACCTTAGCCGTGAATGCGACAGGAAAGAATAACCAGCTTAACCATAGCCACTTTACTGCCCTTCAGGTGAAAAACGCAATCGTCGATCAACAACGTAGCCAGTTTAGTAAAAGGTCTAATGTAAATATAGAAAAGCCTGACCTTTTCGTCAATGTTCACATTCATCAAACCCGTTGTATTCTCAGTTTAGATAGTTCAGGAAGCAGTCTACATCGACGCGGATATCGACCCGCCATGGGACTTGCTCCCCTCAAAGAAACTTTAGCCACCGCACTGTTAGAATTAGCAGAATGGCATCCTAATTTGCCTTTATTAGACCCAATGTGTGGTTCCGGAACGCTACCCCTAGAAGCCAGTTTAATTAGCTTAAATATTGCCCCTGGCTTGTTTCGAGAACAGTTTGGATTTGAGCGTTGGTTAGATTTTAATCCCACCCTTTGGCAACAACTCCTCAAAGAGGCAAAAGCCTGTCAGCACCAGGAATTAGCTGCACCGATTACGGGATGCGATCGCGACGCGGATATCCTCAACCAAGCCCGGAGTAATGCCCAACACTGTGGCATTCTAAACCAGATCACCTTTATTCAACAAGACCTTTCCCAGGTAGAACCCCCAGCCGATAGCGGGATAATTATCTGCAATCCTCCTTACGGAGAACGTTTGGGGAATCCTCATGAACTGGGAGATTTATATAAACTACTAGGGGATATCTTTAAACAACGCTTTAAAGGATGGACAGCATTTATTTTAACCGGAAATAAGCAGTTAGCTAAGCGAGTAGGACTAAAACCATCGCGTAGAATTCCCGTATATAACGGTTCTATTCCTTGCACCTTTTTAAAATATGAACTGTATTAAGGCTAAGTCCCATTAAACCGCCTTGGGTTTTAACCCAAGGCTAAAAGCTAAAGTCGTCTAAAGACGACTAACCTAGTATTTCCAACAATTTCAAAACCCTACACAATCTTCATCAAAACACTTACAACCCCTCTGCGAACCTCTGCGCCAACCTCTGCGTCTCTCTGCGTTAAAAAAATATCATTCCGATGCTGAAATTTAACCCAAACCATTCAACTCTAAAGTCTGCGCCAATTGCTGCACAATAAACAACCCCGCTTTAGAATTACCCGTCTCATCTAACGCCGGAGAATAACAGGCGATCGCACCCTGAGAGGGTACGACGGAAACTATCGCGCCACTCACCCCTGACTTGGTTGGTAATCCTACCTCTACCGCAAAGCGACTGGAGGCTTGATACAATCCACAGGTGATCAGAATGTCGTTGACGATATGGCGGTGTTGGGGTGATATTATGCTCGTATCCTGCGCCAGCAGCATCCCCAGTTGAGCTAAATCCCTCACCGTTCCCGATAAACAACAGACGTGATTGTAGGTATCCAGGGCGATTTCTGGGTGATCCAGATAACCAGAGGCGGCTAATAGATTCGCGATCGCGCGGTTCCGTTCATTGGGGAGAGAACGCACCGATTTTAACATAGCCTCATCTAAAAATAACCGAGACTGCGATCGCTGATTCAGCCACTGGCGCAGGGTTTCACAACCAGACGCCCCATCCTTACCCAGTAAACGCCCAGCGAGTGCGATCGCACCACTATTAATCATTGGGTTGCGTGGCTTTCCCCGATCAGCTTGCAGTTGGGCTAAGGAATTGAATGGCTGATCAGACGATTCCATCCCCACCTGAGAAAATACCGCCTCTATCCCCAATTTTTCTAGCAAAAATAGCAGTACAAACGGCTTAATCACACTCATCAACGGAAATGAACGACGAATATCACCCGCCGCCACCCCCTCACCCTGAATCCTCTGTACCTGCACCGCCACCCAGGTAGGATTTGCCTGTGCCAGATATGGGATATAGGTGGGTAGTTGCCCCCCTTGGCATTGTACTTTTGCCTGAACGATTAAGGGATTGAGTTTATCCTGAGTCAGTGCGGATAGTCTCACTGAAGATTGATGACGATTCGGATTATTCCAGTCACTGATAGGGTGAGACATCTTATTTTTTTCAGTCATGCTATCCCCAATTCAACTTAGATTGATCAAGATTTTTCCTTTTTCCCAGGTGAATGACTCATATAGCAAAAGGCACAAGGCAGATGACAGAAGGGTTCTTGCTGATACCTAGTGTTGTCGGCTCTCAATCTGTACCTTTATGGTGATAGCTATAATACCAAAATATCCTTATTGATAGATGTTCTAACTCCTAGGTTAGACCGATAATGATTAGCTCAATAGGCAAATATAATAGGAGTTCAACAGAATATGGGTTGGTTAAAACGACTATTTGGCATGGATAAGCCAAAAGAAGCAAAGGTAAATCCTCCAACACAACAGCAGCCTGCATCTGTAGCCAGTCGCCCCCAAACTGCTCAAGCTCCAGCAACGACTAAACTTTCCAGCACTCCTCCAGAACGTCTTGGTTTACATGGAGAATATGACCAAAGTGGTTTAGCGAAGCGGGTAGCTTTAGCCTTTGATGAAGACCCTGATCTAGATGACATCAATACTCTTTATGTAGCACAAACGAGTACCACTGTGGTTTTGAAGGGTAAGGTTCCTGATCAGGCAATTTTGGACAAGATGGTGAAGGTTGCTAGAGGGGTCAATGGCGCAAAAGCTGTTGATACGACTCAAGTGACAGTGGGTTAACCTGTTAGCTGTATTAGGCTAGAGTTCCTCTCAAGATTATCTATCGACTAATAAGGCATTAGGTTAAACCTAATGCCTATTTCAATTATTTAAGCGTTTCACCGTAGGGGCGCACCGACGTGCGCCCGATTTAACCGTAAAATCTATTCCACTATTTTAGCTATGCCACGCCACTACATGGGTGCAACCTACCCGAAACACTTGACAATGGACTCAATTTTTCCGACAGTCTTAAAATAATCCGAAAATCTCACAGACAATGAGTTCCTTATCCACGAACAAACGATCATCCTTGACCCTAGTCGGGACATTATTGATTGCTTTAGGACTAGGAGAACCAACCTGGGCAACCTTTAGCGCCGAACCTTTATTCGATACAGTCAATACCTATCAAACAACTATTACGACCAATGGTGATCCCGCCGATATCTATTTCCCGATTCCCTCAAATTCTAACACCAACACCAATCAATTTCCTATCGCCCTACTGTTACAAGGAGCATTAGTAGATAAAGCCGATTACTCCAACTTCGCCAGTACCGTCGCCAGTTATGGATTTGTCGTGGTTGTCCCCAATCATGAACGGACTGTCACCAATTCCAGAACCGGAGAACCCATAACTGGTTTTCTTGCCGAACAGCAGCAAGTCAATGAAGTTCTTTCTTATATAAAAGAAAAAAACGCTAATCCGGATTCACCGATTGCTGGAATTGTTAATACCAATAAACTAGGACTACTCGGACATTCCTTTGGCGGGTTTGTCGGATTAGCCGTTATCCAAAACATCTGCGCTCCCAACGTTTGCGTAGACAAGTTTACCCAACCTCCCGAATTAATGGCTGGTATTTTCTATGGTACAAACTTTAAAGATCCCCCCGAAACAGGTTCATTTCCTCCGATTAATAATCAAATGATTCCTACCGCTTTAATCGCCGGAAGTCAAGACACAATTGCCGATTTAGTTGAAGTCACAGCCACTTACAATCAGATTCAAGATCCACCCAAAGCTTTAGTGATTGTCAAAGGGGCTAACCATTATGGGATTACCAATGAAGATAATCCCGTCCGCGATCCCGTCAGACCTTTATTAGACCAGGATGTAGCCACAGAAACTATTGCGCGGTGGAGTGCCTTATTTTTGCGATCGCATCTACTCAATGATACCGCCGCCTTTGACTATCTGTACAACAGTGGGGATGATCAGGATGAAAATGTCATCGTGATTCACCCAATCAAACCCCTTGCTGAATCGGCTTTGCCCTCCAACTAAATGAGAAGGCAATTACTGTTCAATCTTCACCGAAAGAATTTTATCGCCTTTTTGAATAGCATTGACAACATCCATATCCTCTGTCTTGCCAAAAACAGTATGGACTCCATCTAAATGGGGTTGAGGCGAGTGGCAAATAAAAAATTGACTTCCGCCAGTATTCCGACCCGCATGTGCCATAGATAATGACCCAGCTAAATGCTTATTGGGGTTAATTTCACAGTTAATCGTATAGCCAGGACCCCCCGTACCAGTTCCCATAGGACAGCCTCCTTGAATCATAAAATTGGGAATAACGCGATGAAATGTCAGTCCGTCATAGAATCCTTTTTCACTGAGATCAACAAAGTTTTTCACCGTATTCGGAGCATCTTTCTCGAATAAGTCCAGATGAATTGTACCTTTTTCCGTTTCCATAATGGCGCGGGTCATACTTTTTTCCTTGCGTGTGATATCATGATTAAGGGTCATTGAACACTGGGGAATGGGTTCCATTATTCGGCACGACCGTTCCAGCATTAAACGCCATTTGCCAAAACTCTGCTTCTAATTGAGCGATTTGCAAAAAGGCAGACTCGGCTTGCTGTTGAATCGATTCTGATGCCTCTGGCAATACCTGATTCGCTTGTTTTTCCAACAAAGTGACATACTCAGTAAATCCGGTATTCCCCCAGCGTTGTGCAAATTCATTGTAAGACCCACTCATCTGACCTGGCAATTGCCAGCCCTGATTATATGCCAATTCAATCGCCCAAAAAGCAGTAGCTTGGACGGGATAAGGCATATCCCAAAGCGTTTGCATGAAGTGACAGTATTGGTTACAGGCGGGTTGTTTTTGAGTATTTAAATTTAATGATCGCTCCATAACCTTATTCTCCCACTTAGTCGGGGCGGGTTTAGTCGCATCTGGGTGAATAATACACGATAGTAGTAAAATCCGCCCCTACAACCGATAAATTATTCCACTGGGTTGGGGCGGGTTTAGTCGCATCTGGGTGAATAATAAATGATAGTAGTGAAACCCGCCCCGACAAACCATGCCATACGCGAAGTGAAGGGTCAAAATTCAACACTCCCTTAACTACAAAACAGACTGTTGCCAATATCGGTAGACAGAATAAGCCAGCGTAACCACACCTGTAATAATCGCCGATTCATTCACTTCAAATTGGGGGTGATGTAAGGGATAATTGGGTTTATCCTTAAACCCGACGCCGAGGCGGAACATCGTACCGGGAGCATGTTCTAGATACATGGCAAAATCTTCCGCCCCCATTGAGGATTCGGGTAAAATTTGCACTCGATCACTTCCCCAGGCTTCTTTGGCAGATGTTTCTAAGATTTGAGTCAAAGCTAAGTCATTTTGCACCGAAGGCACACCTCGGCGATAATTTACCTCACAGCGAGCGCCATACATCTGGCAGACACTTGCCACAATTGACTCAATCCATTCTGGCAGATTCGCATGAGTTTCGGGGTGGAGCGATCGCACGGTTCCGGCTAAGTGGACTTGATCCGCGATTACATTCGGGGCGCGTCCACCATTAATCTGTCCAATTGTCAAGACCATCGGACGTAAAGGATTCTGAGTGCGGCTAATCGCTTGCTGTAGAGTGGTAATCACCTGAGCCGCAATCCAAATCGCATCCACAGCTTCATGGGGACGGGCACCATGACCCGATTCCCCCGTAATAAAGATTTCCAAATCATCCGCCGCCGCCGTCAGTGCGCCATAACGGACACCAATAGAACCCCCTGGAATCGACGGGAACACATGAACCCCAAAAATGGCACTGACATCATTCATCGCCCCATCTTGCACCATCCAGTTAGCACCTTGGGCGATTTCCTCAGCAGGTTGAAACAAGAAGCGCACATTTCCCGGTAATTCTGCTCCCAATCCTGACAACACCATCGCCGTACCTAAACCAACAGTGGTGTGAACATCATGACCACAGGCGTGCATTATCCCCATCTTACGGGAGGCAAATACCAGAGCGGTGGCTTCGGTAATCGGTAACGCATCCATATCCGTGCGAATGGCAACGAGGCGTTCATCAGTACCCCCGACTAACTCACCAATCACGCCGGTTTTGGCAATTCCTTCTTGGACAACAATGCCACAGGAGGAAAGCACACCCGCGACATAAGCCGCTGTTTGGTATTCTTGACCACTCAATTCTGGATGAGCATGGAAGTGGCGGCGAATTTCAATCAGACGCGGTGCAAGCTCTTGGGCTAGGTCTTTGATTCGGCTAAGCATAAACTAAACGAGAGGTCTCACTGTACCCACTGTATCTATTTATCTGTGAACCTGAGTAGTGGTAAGCTACAGTTAACCACTATTCAATAGTCTAGCTAGTACGGCGGCTAAAATCCTCCGAAGTATTACCATGACTCAAGACGATAATATCCCCAGCACTCCCAAACCTAGTGCAGAGATTTCATTTGAACTAGAAGCTAAAAGATTGATCACAGAAATCGAGACTTTTTTGGCAGATAATGAATTAGAACCAGAACTTTATAATGAAGTTGCATCTATTTTAAATTTATTATCTGATATCAATATCACGGAAAATATTCATTTGCTTTATACGGCAAAACATGCTGTGATTTTGATAAAAGCCAACTTTTTTAAGCAGTCAGTAATTTCAGTATCAGAAAAAGCAAACAATGAAAACGATGTTAAAAAACTGAAAATAAAGTGTCTAAAGAGATTATCCCAAAAAATCAAGTATGATTTATTCCTTCATAAAGTACCGTGGATTTCTGTTTTTTTAGGCTTTGGTTCAAACTCAGCACATTTAATTAGTGGATTAACCTGGTTTTTGATTGTTTTTTTTGTTATTCCAGTAACGTTTTTAGCCATACACTACGATTTTTATAATAAAGGGTATCAACAAGGTTATAAAGCTGCTAAAAATGAATTGTTGAATCAGCCTACACCTCAACCTCAATTAGAACTATCCGATTTAAATCGGACTGATGTCAATATTAATGAACTTTCTCAAGAGACTAAAATACAGGATTTGATTGAAACTCAGACTTACCCCGACGCCGATCAAGGAATTTATAAAGACATTCAAGAAATTCGAGGAATCAGATTTTTCTTAATTCCAATGGTATTTGGTGCTTTAGGAAGTGCCATTAGCGTAATAGTAAAAATCCAAAATATTGATAGGCAAAGTCGCACCGATTCAATCACATACTTTTTAACGGGTTTCTTTAAGCCCCTTGTAGGCATGGGGTTTAGTTTTTTTATTTTAGCAAGTATAGAGTCAGGTATTATTCCTATAGAAAAACCAGTCGAGCAAAAAGAATTTTTTTACATTGCCGTCGCCTTTGCCGCCGGGTTTAGTGAAAGATTAGTGCAAGATGTTTTAAGTAATACTGAAAAAAGAATCATCAAATAAATAATTGTTATAAAAAAGTCAGAACCATTAGATTTCAACACCATGAAAACCTACGATTGGATTGTTGTTGGTGGGGGTATTACCGGAGCCGCACTCGCCTATGAACTTACCCAGGCAGGGTTAACGGTTCTCTTGGTCGATTCAGACACAGCAATTCAAGGCGCGACTCGGTACAGTTATGGCGGTTTAGCCTATTGGTCAGGGAAATCAGACCTGACGAGAGTGCTGTGCGGGGAGGGAATTGAACGTCACCGTCATTTATCAGCGGAATTAGACCATGATACCCAGTTTCGGGAATTGGATTTAGTTTTGACTATTTCTGCTGACCAAAACCCAGAAACAATGGCGGCGGCTTATGCAAATTTTGCCATTGTGCCAAAATTACTCTCAGTCGAGGAGGCTTGTGAGTTAGAGCCCCTACTCAATCCTAATGCGATCGCGGGCGTTCTTACGGTTCGTCATGGTCATATTCATCCGGAACACCTCACCCAAGGCTATCGCCAAGCCTTTTGTCGCGCTGGGGGTGAACAGCAGATTGCTCAAGTGGTGGAACTCCTGCGCCAGGGGGATAGGGTTCAGGGGGTGAAAACCTCGGATAATCAAACCTATCATGCTGCCAATACGGTTATTTGTGCAGGTGGATTCAGCCGCGCCTTACTTAAAGCAGCAGGGATTCAGGTGCGCGTCTACTTCACCCATACGGAAGTGATTGAAACGTCAACGGTTGACCTGAAATTGCGGACATTAGTCATGCCGGCAAATACCCAACGCTTTCAACTTGAAGCTCAAGCTAGCGCTGCGGAGGTAGAACCCTTTTGGGATGAACCGACTTACGAACCGGTGCCACCGATTTTAGATGCTGGGGCGATTCAGTTTCTAGATGGTAGTTTACGGATGGGTCAGATTAGTCGTATTCTGACGGAACCTTTTGCAGAGGTAAACTCAGCCGCTAGTGAGTCTGCCATTCGTACTCAGGTGGGGAATGTCCTACCTGCTTTAGCTAGCCTACCAGGAACTTGGCATCACTGTTTAGTGGCGTTTGGAGCGAACAATCTACCCGTGGTGGGAGGCATTCAGGG
The DNA here is from genome assembly GCF_046565525.1 of Coleofasciculus sp. NCBI lineage: Bacteria > Bacillati > Cyanobacteriota > Cyanophyceae > Coleofasciculales > Coleofasciculaceae > Coleofasciculus > Coleofasciculus sp. Next base: position 35,749 of record NZ_JBKHUP010000055.1, read on the forward strand.
CGTAGAGGGTGTTTATATTTTCTCTGGATTTACCAACCCTCTGGTATTTGTACCACCCTTAGCCCAACGCTTTGCTCAATGGGTCATGGGGAAGGAGGATCAAATTATCGCTCAACTGGCACGGAATTTGTAGCGAACGGGGAATACCGGAATGTAGAGACGTAGTATGTTACGTCTCTACGTCAGGGCGGGTTTAGTTACATTTGGGTGAGGTCAGAAACGATAGTAGTGAAACCCGCCCCTACATGCTAAAGATATACCGTAGGGTGGGCAATGCCCACCAGCCTCATCTGAGCGTGCCATTCTACTTAAGTTGTTAATGACTAGCCGCTGTAGCTTTTTCTTGAGGTTTGGCTGAGGATTGAGTCCCCAATTGTATTAACTCAATCTTATAGCCAGTCGGGTCTTGGACAAAAGCGATGACAGTGGAACCATGTTTCATTGGACCTGGTTCCCGCACGACTTTACCGCCACGCTCCTTAATTTGCTCACAGGTGCCGTAAATATCATCAACGCCAATCGCAATGTGACCATAGGCATCACCTAACTCGTATTGGTCAACACCCCAGTTGTAGGTTAGTTCTAACACGGTATGGTCAGACTCATCGCCATAGCCAACAAACGCTAAGGTGAATTCCCCGCCGGGATAGTCCTTTTTCCGCAATAGTTTCATTCCCAGCACGTCACAGTAGAATTTGAGTGACTCATCCAAGTCACCGACGCGCAGCATTGTATGTAGCATTCGCATAGCTGATTAAAGACTCCTTACGTTTATTCATGTTTCTTTGCTTTTCATTCTATCGAGGCGGTGAGACAGTGCAACAGGTGATTCCCTCAGAAACCAATCCCCAACGGCGAATCTTTAAATCATCGGGGTCAATATGTTCAATTCCAATATAACGAACTATCAATACCGTCTGCCAATTTAGCACACCAACTACGGAAGACCCCCTTTTATTGCAGTCGTTACTAAAGCAGATCAAATCATTCTGACTTTACATTTTACCTAGCTTTTAGTTTTTGGTAGACTATCTAGTTTTTGTTTTAGAAGTAGATTTTTAATATCTTGCATTCCTAGATTACGCTTACTGTAAACCTCTATGGCATATTCCATCATATCTTCCTCTGTATTATTGGGAGCAAAAGAACGAACGAGTTCTAAAACCGATGCAGTCCTATCAAACAGCTTTACCATTTCGTCATGAGAACAATAGCTAATTTCTTGAGTGTGGATTATTGCAGATTCATTAAGTTTCTGTCTAGGAGAAATCAGAACAGTTGAACAAGGTACATAATCAGGAATATGTCCTTCTGCTCTGACAGTTGTTTCATGTCTACCAGCTTGAGTGACTGTATTTAACGAGATACCATAATTAGCTGTTTCTTCAGTGCGTCCTTCCTCAGTTTTTGCTTCAAATACAAAGGCGTGCCAATTTCCAAATATCCAGAGTCCATCAGGTTTACCTTGTTCTTTCTTTTTCCATTTATGGGTTTTCGCGCCAAGCATTCGACCAAGTGACTCTAACCCATCTTCAAAAGGTGTAGCATCTATATTTACAATATTTGTTTGTACAGTAGCAACTTTTTGAGAGTACTTACTACCCATAATCCCCCATTCCGTTAATAAATCATTTATTTGCATGAACCATTCTCTCCAAGGAAGATTATCATTTTCATCTGCTGTCTTCTCTAGATAAGGAAATAGCTTATTTAGCCAATTATTTTCTTTAGTGGTTTTCAAGGCTTTTTCTAAACTAGAAATAGCTGAATTTCTAAAGATCTCTTTGTCAGACTCTTTCCATGCTAAAAAAGCAGAATTTGCTGCTTGATGATACCAAAAAGTGACATAAGGCTTAAGTTGTGTCCCCCCCTCTAAAGAATCTAAAACTTTTGTTGCTTCATTGAATGCTTCTTTATGTTTACCATTCCAAGATTGATAAACATAATTGATTTCATGAGGCATAGATTTTGCAAGAGCTTCAGCTACATCATCTGATACTTTCAATGAAGAATCACGAAGTTTTTGAATCTCATTCTCAGCGTCTTTCCAATCTGGAGTTTTATTAAAAAAATCTTCGCCTAGCTCAACAAAATTATCAACTTCCAACTCTGTAGAATTATCTAACCCAAATTGAACTTCTGCTTGTAACTCTGGGTGCATCCCTTGTAAATTAATAGACGTACAGCACCACTTCGTTAAATCTTCTCCAAGAAGTATAACTAAAGCATAATCGTTTTCGTCACGAGTGCATCGCCCCATTGCTTGTGTAACTCTGGTACGGATACGATTGCGTAATTGTGAGGATGCTCCAAGACGAGTCAGTAAAAATTTTTCCTGCAATCCACTACCAGTAGGCATTCCGTCTAGGACTATAAAGCGACAGTCATCACCAGGTAGATCAATTCCATCATAACGAGTAGCAAGTATGAGAACCGTAGGCTTGTTACTTTTAGTAAAAGTCTCTAAACTTTCTTCAATATCTGTTGACTGTAATATAGTGTGGGTATCCTTTAAAAGATTTGACCATGCTTGAAGAGATGTATTGTTGGGAACAAGAATAAGTCCACGCTTTCTTTTTTGAAGCATTGTAGCAGCAACTTCTTTTGGATTAATTCCCGATGACATTGCTGGTAAAAAAATCAACTTTCTTCCTATACTTCTTTTATTCCATTCTCCAGGAATAGGAATTTTAGGTATTTTGTTAACTCCAAAAACACGCTCAAGATCCCCATCTTCTCCTAATGTTGCTGACATATATATTCGTTGATGTGCATTTGAAAATGGTTGATGAGTTAACGTGGGAGGAATAATTGGACGAATTTCAAAGTTTTCTGATGAACAATATATCGAACAAGCATCAAGATGAGATGAGATAAAACCCCAAGCATATTTTAGGTCTCGGTAATTTTGATCGTTTTCGTTAAATTTAATTAATGACTCCAAAGATTCTATAATTTGCTGATGTTTATTATGACAAGCAATATTTGAAATTAAATCAACTTGTTTATTCTCAAAATAACTGCCACCATTTTTAAGATAAAAGCCTACATATTCAGGTATTACTGATTCAAGAATACGAACAACTTGATCAAATAACTGCTTGTGATCCTTCCGATTAATAGAAACTGTCCATAAAGATGCTACATAGTTATCAGCAGCATGAGCATCATCACAGATAATTGTCTCCGGATCACTAATCTTTGGATTCGTATTAAAGATACCACTATAAGTTGTAATAGCGACTACTTCAGCTCTCTGATAGTTGTAAAAATCAGTGGGATCATAATCTTTCTGCTGTCCCATCAAAACTACTGTATTAATTCCATACAAATTTGCTTTTTTATGAACTTGACTACAAAGTTGACGAGTAGGACATAAATAAACCACTCTTTCTTTTCGTATTCTCCGCCGATATTCAGCAATTAAAAGACCAATAAGTGTTTTTCCCGTACCCGTTGGTAATTCGATAGCAATATCCTTAGCATTCTTCAAGTAATCTTTTTCATACTTATTTAATATTTGACCTTGATGGTTGCCCAAAAACTTGATTGAAGGATCACGTTTCAAATCTCTGAACATGAGATCAATAGACTCAGGAACAGAGTTTTGGTTTTTCGATGTCCGAAATTTAGCCATTTTCTTCCTAGACTTATTAGTAAGTATTTAGCTTAAAGCTACTATTCTGTCACAAGAATCTTTGTTGCTGCTTAGATCAGCCGACAAACTTTAGCAATCCTAATTACCCCTAATTTTACTGCTAAATCATAAGCACTTAGCTCAGTGTCTTCCATGATTAAAAAACCATTCTTTAGTTAATTATAAGACGAGCAATACTATTTTTATAATGACTGACCTACTTGAAAAATTTGTTCTGCCCTGAGATTAAGCCCAGAGAACGTAGGGGAAATAATTACATCATTCCCTCGAAACTGATTCACTTGATACTCCCCCTCAACAAGTTGATAAACCGATACCGTCGGTTGTTTCGGACTCCCTATAAAATTGCGTCCTCCTAGCGCAGCATAATCAACAATCCAATATTCAAAAACACCCATTTCTTCATAATCTGCTCTCTTTTTAAAATAATCGTCGCGCCAGTTTGTACTAACGACTTCAACAATAAGTTTGATAGATTGAGCATTTTCAATAATAGATTCTTTTTGCCAACGGGGTTCTGCTTTTATGGCTTCTTGCTCTAAGACAATAATATCAGGCTCATATCCCGATTTCCCATTGCTAGATTTAACAATAGATTCTCTAGGAATTGTCCAAATTCCCCGCTTCCCCATCTGGACAATGGTAAGAATTAACTCTTCTATCAAAAAGCCTGTTACGTTAGAGTGTGTTCCAGTGGGTTTTGGCATTTCGACAATTACCCCATCGTGGAGTTCGTAGCGTTTTCCTGTATTAGGATACCACGCAATAAACTCTTCAAAGGTAACAGTTTGGGTCAAAGATTGAACCATAGACTTGTTCTAGGGGAGTTCTTCTAATCATTTTTAACCAATAGGGTGCAGGAAGACCCTAATTTCAGGGTAGCGGATTAGAGGACTTCACATCATCTGGTCTAACATTTCAACCACCTCATCCATCTGTCGCCAAAACTCTCGTCCAGACTCCTGCCAATCCGACCATAGTTCCTTTAAACTACGCTTATCAGTCTCCGTCCCATTCTCCAAAGCCCTCCGCACAAGACTCCATTGGCGATTTGTAAGTTGCGACGTATGACCTTATATTAAGAAGAGTGGTAATGACTGGTATGCTGGTGGGCAGTGCCCACCCTACGGTATAGCAAGGGTTTCGGTAATCTCCAAAGGCAGAAGGCGAGCGTGCCATTAATGTTAAGAATCATACTTGATTGACCTGAAACCATGACCAAAATCAGGCATGATTAGGGCAGGTCTGTTAAATGCTGGAGGAACCTATGTCATCGGCTCCGCTATTTAGCGATCGCACTCATGCCGGTGAGGAGCTAGCTCAAGCTCTGCTTACCCAAATTACTGAACTGGAAACGACTACAGGTGAAACGGTATCACCCGTGGTGTATGCACTCCCCCGTGGCGGTATTCCTGTCGCCGTACCTGTTGCTCGTCGATTAAATTGTCCTCTGGATATCGTGGTGGCTAAAAAAATTACCACCCCCCAAAATCCAGAATTAGCCATTGGCGCTGTCACCTCAGAAGGACAAGTTTTGTGGGCGCAACATCGGCTATGGAGAAGACTTCAGTCTAGTTTGCGAAACACCGCCCTGCGTCATGCTCAAGATAAAGCTCAATCTCAGCTTGCTGAATTTGCCCCAGGTTGTCCTCAGGTTAACCCCCAAGGAATGTTAGCCCTTTTGGTTGATGATGGGATTGCTACAGGGATGACTATGGTTGCAGCGACTCAAGCGTTGAAAGAGCATCATCCTCACCAGATCTGGATTTGTACACCCGTCGCACCAGCCGGATTGATCAAGTGGCTCAGTCGTTTTGGCGATCGCTTAGTTATCCTGGAAACACCGGATGACTTTCTCAGTGTCAGCCGTTTCTACGGGGAATTTCCGCAGGTCAACACAGATGAGGCGCTGGCTTATTTACAAGAGTACAATCATCTTCCCCACCAACAGTAGCCAAATTAGTTGCCCTGAATTATCTTAACCAATAGTTCTCGCTGATGAGTTTTTTCATGAGACATTTACAATTCTGTTGGCGCACATTGGTGCTTTCCACGCAGCAAAATCCACCGGAGTCAATCGAACATTTGATGGTATTGTTAACCTTGGCGTTAGGCTTAAATTGGGTCTTTCAACCTGACTGGCAATACCTTGTTCTCAGTTCTAGCTTCGCTATTGGTGCAGCAGCCTCCATGTGGGTTAGGGAAGCATTTTTACCGTCACCACGTCCACGTATGGTTATGATCGTCGCGATTACGGTTTTACTTCTCTATAGCGTCTATGCCTTTGCCAATGTTGCTTATGACGTGGCGATCACTTAAGGCTGAGGCTGGTGTAAAATTAAGCGATTGCCATTGGGGTCATAAGCGTAGATTTCCCGCCCGTGGGACGCGACGATGATTTCGCCCGGTGGGGGATATCCCAGGTTGCACAATTGTGCGATCGCGGCGTCTAAGTCATCGACATCTAAACACAAGCTAAATCCACTTTTCTCAGACTGCTCAAATTCCTGTCGATGGTTATCCCTGGGTTTAAATAGTCCGAGTCGCAATCCAGGGAGATGAAACTCGGCATAGTTGTTGGGAATATGGCAATGGGGAGATTCGGCAAGTAATTGACTATAAAACTCAACCAGTGGCTCGATATTCGCAGCCGCTATGGTAACCAAAGCCCTATGCAAGTGAATTTTCATCTAAACAATAATAAAATATTTCAGGACGTCGGATTATGTTTAAATTTTCAAATAAAAACCAGCTTATCCCCCAACAATAATTTATCACTCCTTATTGAATATTGACATAAAAATATTTTTATGCATAAAAGAAGATCTTCCAGTTCAGATCATTGAGCTCGTGTCCTCAACAGAGAAATTGAAGCGCAATTGATCCCCGCACTTGCCTAAAACCCTAAAATAGGATGAGTACTTCCTTTGAAAACACTAAGCCTGAATATGCCCAAAACCGTTGCCGAAGTGATGAGCCGTGACCCGATCACGGTTACCCCCCAAACGCCGATTAAAGAGGCGATGAAAATTCTTGCCCAACGAGGTATCAGTGGTTTGCTGGTGGTCAATGATACAGGCAAATTGGTGGGCATTATTTCAGAAACAGATTTGTTGTGGCAACAGACAGGAGTAGAACCCCCTGTCTACATCGTATTTCTCGACAGTGTGATTTATCTAGAAAACCCAGCCCGGTACGAAGAAGAACTGCACAAGGCTCTAGGGCAAACCGTTGGAGAAGTCATGACCCACGAACCTGTGGTTGTCAAGCCCGATCAACCCTTACGCAAAGCCGCCAAACTAATGCAGGACAAATCACTGCGCCGTTTAGCGGTGACTGACAACCAGGGGAAAGTGATTGGTGTCCTCACGGCGGGAGATATTGTGCGGGCAATGATTGCTGAATTGGAATAGTCATAAACCCACCGCCTAAAACTGTGGGTTTATAGTAGAGTGCCACGATTCAAGATAAATCACTGATCAATAATAAATACATTACAATGACTGTTTCTCGTGAGTCTGTTCAACAGTTGCTAAATTCCGAGGACTTTGGCAACCGCCTAAGTGGGGTAAATCTACTACGTCAGCTAGAACCATCGATAGCTTATGAATTAGTCCAGCCTATTGTGACTGACACTAATGCTCGGGTTCGGTACGCCGCCGTTAGCCAACTTGATACCCTTGGAGATCAGGATTTATCACTCACCTTGAGAATGTTACGCGATCGCCTCTTGAACGACTCGGAACCGGATGTCCAAGCTGCAGCCGCTGACGCTTTGGGCGCCCTGAAGATGACCGAGGCGTTTGATGAGATGCAACAGTTATATCACCAATCATCGGAATGGTTATTGCAGTTTAGTATTGTTGCGGCATTAGGTGAACTGGGTGAGTCCCGTGCTTTTCCCCTCTTAGAAGAAGCACTCTCCTCCGAAACCAGCTTGATTCAAACCGCTGCGATTAGTTCGTTGGGAGAACTAGGTGATCCCCGTGCTGTACCATTATTAGTTCCCTTTGCCACCGATCCTGACTGGCAAGTGCGTTACCGAGTCGCCCAGGCGCTCAAGCCCTTCGATAGTTCAGAGGCTAGAGCCGCCTTAGAAGCCTTAGCCAATGACTCGGTTGAGCAAGTGGCTCAGGAAGCCAAACGAAATTTAGAATCAATTTAGCCAGTTTGAGGTTGAGCGCTGAAGGGGTGACAAACCCTCTAAAACCCTTTAAAAGCCAACTTTTAGCGATATTAGTATCTTCAAAGATAAAGCCTTATTGGCAGATGAAGACCACAACCATGAGAAATGATCTAGCGAAGCGTTGCGCAGGGGGTATGGGGGAGGCGCTCGTCCCCCATTGGGGGGTCTGGGGGGCTAGTCCCCCAGAAAGACAAAACCGCTATCTTTGAGGAGAAGAAATGGGCTAACAGCAGGATGGCTCAAAACTTCAGCTCGCTTGTCACCCCGTGAGGGTTGAGCGTTGTTTTGGGTGTCATGAAGCGTTGATGCTAGATAAACACCCAAATCGCTTTATTCGACAACTTTCACCAGTCCACGATGCACACCATAGATCAACCGCATTAAGATAGCTTCATCATTATTTGTGAAAGAATTGTCCCAAGGAGCTGTCATCAATTCACGCCAGTCAGATAAACTGATCTGACCTTTACACATAATGTCAGCAAATATCGGTGCCAAACAGCATCGGCTCAAGGTTTGTTCGTCTAGAGGAGCTTGTTCAGTGGCATTCATGATTGTGGTTGTTGGGTTGACTTTCAAAGGATGAACACATCAATTCTACTCACTCATGATCACTCATCCCGCGATCGCGTCACCAAAACCTTATTATATGCAGTTAATGGAGCTAAGCGGATTCGAACCGCTGACCCCCTCAATGCCATTGAGGTGCTCTACCAGCTGAGCTATAGCCCCGTGCAGCATCTTCCATCATGCCTTTATTTTATCGCTTCGTCAAGTCTTATTAAATTATTGCCTCGTGAGAGATTATCGAGTTATGAAACAATAGCATCCCTAAAACGAACCTGACACTGCCGCAATGCGACTCAAGTAGCCCAAATAGCTGTCCATCAAAAAATATACCACTAACATGGCGGCGGCTGACATCGCCACCAATGTGCCAGCCAGCATCAAGGAAAACTCTCGTGTATCAAACGCCTGTTGCATTAAGTGCAGTGACCAAGCGACTAAAGCAATATCAAATATTAAAATAGCAATCAACATAATTTACGAAATGTAACATCGAATCTATTCTAGCAGTCGTCTATGTAGCTGCAAACAATCCAATTGTGTGATATAAGTCACAAGAGTTAAAGGCAGATCAGCCGGGATTTGAGAAACCTTAGATCATCCTGACGGGAACCTGATGGTGCTGCAAATGGTGCTTAATTTCCGATACGGTGAGTTGTCCGTAATGCAGTAAAGAGGCTAAGAGGGCGGCTTCGGCTTTCCCCTCAGTTAGGGCTTGATAAATGTGATCGCAAGTTCCAGCACCACCGGAGGCAATTACCGGAATTTCTACCTGTTCAGCAATGGTGCGGGTTAGCTCCAAGTCATACCCAGCTTGAGTTCCATCAGCATCCATGCTGGTTACCAGGAGTTCTCCCGCGCCACGTCGCTCGACTTCTTTTGCCCAGGCGATCGCATCAAGTCCTGTATTTTCTCGTCCGCCACGCACAAAAACATCCCAACCCGGATGACTGGGATCTACGCGGCGACGGGCGTCAATCGCCACGACAATACATTGATTGCCAAAGCGATCGCTAGCTTGATTGATAAAATCTGGATTGCGGACAGCCGCCGAGTTAATACTGATTTTATCGGCACCAGCCCTTAACAATAATTTAACAGTTTCTAAGGATTGGATACCGCCGCCGACGGTTAAGGGAATAAACACCTGTTCTGCGGTACGGTAGACAACATCAATAATAATATCGCGGTCTTCATGAGTAGCAGTGATATCCAAAAACACCAGTTCATCAGCACCGGCTTGGTTGTAAGCTTGTGCCAATTCCACTGGATCACCAGCATCTTGCAAATTTACAAAGTTGACGCCCTTGACCACCCGCCCAGCCTTTACATCCAGGCAAGGTAAGATTCGTTTAGCTAGCATGTCAGATGTCTTACGCTGTGTGATGGGATAATACTTAATCTCTTAACTAATCTAAACCTTTTGTGCCTGAGTGTCTCGGTTGCAGATGAAATGATAGGCTTAAATCATGGCTATAACGTCCTTTAGACAATCTCAAGAACCTGACCCACAACCCCCATCCCGTCAGAAAAAAAAGGGTCGCCGTAAGGAACGCCAGCAAGAGTTGGAAACAGACTTGTTACTGGCTACCGCGATAGCCGAGGAAACGGAGAACCAAGAGGAAGGGATTCGTCCCCACCGGCTAGCCGACTATATCGGGCAAAAAGAACTCAAAGATATTTTAGAAATTGCGATCGCGGCGGCGAAGGCGCGAAATGAATCATTAGACCATTTGCTCTTGTACGGACCGCCGGGATTGGGGAAAACCACGATGTCGCTAATTTTGGCGACAGAGATGGGGACAAATTGCAAAATTACGGCGGCTCCGGCTTTGGAACGCCCCCGGGATATTGTGGGGATTTTAGTGAATCTTAAACCGGGGGATATTTTATTTATCGATGAAATTCATCGCCTCTCGCGCATGAGTGAGGAACTGTTGTATCCGGCGATGGAGGATTATCGTTTGGATATTACGATTGGCAAAGGGCAATCGGCGCGAACCCGGAGTATTCCTTTACCCCAGTTTACCCTGGTTGGTGCTACGACAAGGGTGGGATCACTCACCTCCCCCTTGCGCGATCGCTTCGGTTTGATCCAGCGTCTGCGGTTCTACGAACCCGATGAATTGAGTTTAATTGTGCAACGAACCGCCCAGTTATTACAAGCGCCGGTGAGTGAAGAAGGGGCGGTAGAAATTGCCCGTCGTTCTCGGGGAACTCCCCGCATTGCCAATCGTTTACTCAGGCGAGTACGAGATTATGCTCAGGTGAAAAAGATGGACGTAATTAACCAGGATGTCGCCGCCGAAGCCTTGGAAGTATTCAATGTCGATCCGGCGGGTTTGGATTGGACAGATCGGCTAGTGTTAAGTGTGATGATTGAACAATTCCAGGGAGGACCTGTGGGCTTAGAAGCCGTAGCCGCTGCAACTGGAGAAGACGCTCAAACCATTGAGGAAGTGTATGAGCCGTATTTATTACAGATTGGGTACTTACATCGAACCCCTCGTGGTCGTGTTGCTACAGACGCGGCTCGTAAGCATTTAGGATATTGGCAAGATTGACACCGGGCTAGCTACATCGTTCATAGCAAGGGGACAGACATGAACTATGAACGATGAATCATCTCCATGGTTAACCGTGCATAGCTCGATGCTTCAACTCCTCGTGCGCTCTCTTAGGGAGCGATTCAAGTTTTTTGGGCGCTCTTCCATTTTCACGGGGAGCCTCAACCTTTGCCCAGTTCTCCTGAATGTAGTTTAGATCGTCCGCCGAAGCCACGTAGCTTTCAACATAGCCACAATTGACACAAACATACGTATCCAGTGCAGCATAGCGAGCGCTAGAGTTGCCTAATCCTAGGGTCATCGTATTCAGTGCTGGAAACTTTCGGTTTTTGTTGCTTCTAACCTGATACGATCCACAGGAGCTGCATTGACCATTCTTCATTGTCATGACTGCTTCAACCTTACAAGTTGGCTTTCCTTTTGACTTCATTAGGGAAACGGTATAATCCGGATGACCGTTAACGTTTGTTTTCATTTAGGTTGTATATAATCAGCGCCTGCAAGAGATGAGATAGAGAGGATTGGATTGAGGGAAACCTTTGGGGAAGTTGCACCTGATATCCATTTACCAGGATTCCCTAAACCCTCGCCTATCTCAACATTTTGGCTCGCGATCGCGCTGCACATTGTAGATGACTTTTTGCCAATACCCGTTTTCAGCAACAACCGGGATGGTTTCTCCTGACCTGATCGAATCTGCGATTAGCTAGCAACCAATCTCTTCCCAATACAAACAGCCGCTGACGCCGTTCTGTTCGAGGTTGGTTAAATTAGTTGGGCTGCTGATTATGCTATTCATTATACTTTGCCTCCCCCTCTTTCATCATTTCGTCAATGAAACTTGGGGTTAGTCTAGCCCACAGAATTCTGGTGTGACTGTTTTTGTAATTAAACAAGCGGCTGCCCAAATAGAATCTTTCTCAATACCTTCTGACGTTGCCAAATTTACAACCGATCACCACTATGAAATGGTAGCAAAATTAACAGATTAACATAGTCAATTGAATACTGCCAACCGGGAATTTATATCTGATATCATTACATTAACAACCTGTAGGGGCGACCCGTTTGCATCAATTAACAACACCAGTCCACTTAGGTTCGGTCAGGTCGCCCTAGTGATGGTGACTTTACCCCATGAGAATTACCGTGTCAATGACATGGATAATACCATTATCCGCTTCGATATCAGGGGCAACAACTGTCGCATTTTTGACTTCAAAACTATCAGAACAGTCAATTCGGATTGACGAACCCTCAACAGAGGTTACTGAATCGACATTAGCTAAATCAGCTTGAGTCAATTTACCAGAAACGACATGATACTTCAGAATTCGCGTCAGCTGGGGAATATTTTGGAGCAAGGTTTGTATGGTTCCCGGTGGTAACTTAGCAAAAGCGGCGTCATTAGGTGCAAAAACCGTAAAAGGACCAGGACTTTTAAGAGTATCCACTAAACCAGCCGCTTGCACAGCGGCTACTAGGGTTTGGAACGAATCCGCACTAACGGCGATATCTACAATATCAGGCATTGATTTCAACTCATCCTCTGCAAAATAATCTCTTCTCGGATTTTGACATTTTCCCATATACCGGTGTAGGGACGGGTTTTACTACTAAGTAGGTGGGTGGAAATAAACCCAACTCGATTAAGTTTTCTGAATTTCCTTGATCTGCCAAGAGGAACCGTGGCAAGTCAGGTAGTCGCACGGTAAAATCAGCGACATCAGTACTGAGGAGTCCGGATATGGGAAATTTTATTGGCATCAGCGTAACCCTTGCTACAGCAGTACTCGCGAGTCTTGCGTTTACCCCCACGTCAGCATCAGCTCAAGCCGCTTATGGTAGTTATGTCGGGGCTGGTGGTACTTTCGGTATTGAAGAAGATAGTCGCGGTGAAGGGCGGCAATTTGGGGGAGTGTTGGCGGTACGGTACAAACTCTTAGAACTTCCTGTCTCTCTGCGAGCGCAAGCCCTCATTGGTGCAGGTACGGCGGTGGTGCCGACAATTTCTTATGACTTTCCCCTCAACTGGCAAACGGATGTTTATCTGGGGGCGGGTGCGGCGTTTGCTAGTGGTGATACGCCATCACCGGTGGGAGATAAAACTAGCTTCGCTTTGCAACCGGGGATTGATTATGTTGTTCCTGGCGGTAGTACGGTGCTTTTTGGTAATGCGATTATTGCCTTTGATGCCTATCGTCAGGGAGGCGGAACGGCGGTTTCGGTGCAGGGTGGCGTTGGGTTGCGATTTTAACTAGACAGGCAAGTCATCTCGCCGCTAACCCTCCCCGTCGCCTTGGGGAGGGAACTCAAAGGGGTTTCACTGTGCGATCGCGTCGTTTGTAGTAGCCACTAAAGTGGCTTCAGATGTTCTATTTCCTAGCACGAAGCGTGCTGACTACGAACAGATCGCAATCCGATTCTGACATCCCTGAATCTCCAGTTCCAGTCGCGGTTCTGGCTGATTACAGAATAGAACACCACGATAGCCACTCGCAACCAGAGTAAAGGATAACTGCTGACTCCCCCCGGCTTCCACCGTCGCGTCTCCTAAATTCACCTGACATTTTGTCCAATCCACACGCACATCTCGATGAGAGAGAATATCAGTAACTAACACTTGATGGGTTGATTTCATCACCTTAATCGCCAAGTGACGCACCGTAAATCCTATCACCCCCTTTTCAAACTCCTCCACTCTTATTTCAGGGGGTAATCCAGTAATAGTAAGTTGCTCCTGTGCACCTGTGCTCCTGTGCACCTCTGCTTCCTTGTCTCTCAAAGGACGTTCTATTGGCGCTAATGGGGGAACTACAGAGATAGCATCTGGATTAATTACCCACTCCTGCGCTTTTTTAATCAAATTAGACTGGAGTTTTGCCGCTTTCCTCAGCTTTCCTTGATTCGTCACATAATCAACCTGTTTTTTCTTCGTCGCTATCCAACGTTCCCGGGCAAATTGACGCTGTTGTTGGTTAGTGTCGTTGACAAATTCCTCGTAAAATGATAAGGTTTCAACCAGTAATCCAACTTTTTCCAGAGCAATTCCTATCTGTGGCATCAAGAGGTAGTCTTGCCCGTCTGGAGTAGATAAAACCCGCTCTTTCATAAATTGTTCATAGTGTTGGCGTTGATCTTTGCTCAAGTTTTGGGGGATTAATCCTGAACCTGCCAATTCATAAACAATGTCGAAATTCAACGCGGCTTTTTCCTCGGTTGAACCGATGACATTAGGTAAATCGGTATTGAACAATTCGAGGGCGTCTTGCCAGTATTTCTGGCGGAAGAAATAGCGGAACAGTAGCCGCAGTAGCTTGATTTTGATCCCATCCCGCGTCGCGAGTCGAAAACAGTCTTTGACTTTGGCTAAATCATCTAACCCCACATAAACCACACAGGCTTGTTGGTATTCCTGCTTCATTTCCAACCCTTGGGCGACATAGCGCAGCCATCTGCGATCGCGGGGTTTGCCAGCTTGCCGCCATTGGTGGATAATCTGATCAGCATCGCCTGCTTGTGCTAAATACGCTAATCCTTCTGGCATGCCCACAGTAAAGGCTTTTGCCCGATGATAGTCTGGGGTTTGAGTTGCATTACTTTCGTCCCAATACTGTATCGCTTGGTGATAATTTTGAGCGCGATAGAAACAAGTCCCGGCTTGCACCTTTAATTCTGGATAACCCACTGAGGCTAAGATAGCTAGAACTTCGCCAAACTGCTGCCATTGTGATGATGGTATTTGGGAATTATTGGGAATGGTTTCAATTCGATGGGCATATTCCTTAATTCCTTGCTGCCATTGTTTTTGCTGATTAACCTGTTGATTTCCCTGAATAACCCATGATTCATGACTGATAATATACCGAGTAAAACTATCCAGCGCGGCTAAATCATCAGGTGGTGTTACCATAAACCGCGCCAGGATGCACTCAGCCGCTGATTGATGTTGGGGGTGCGAATCATACCAAGCGACTAATTCTGACCAGCACAGCCCCTGCCAGAAGCAATCCCACGCCTGATCCGATTCCCCCAACTCCAAAAAGCAATGACCCGCTTGTCGATACTGCCTCTCAAACTTCAGCGCCCAAGCCTGACAATAGTTCCCTTGAGTGATATCCCCTAAATCCCAATAGAATTGTTTGGCTCGGCGCAGTAAACTAGGATTTTGTCCATGTAATCCTTTAAGCTGAAATTCTTGCGCGATCGCACCAGGGTCATCTTCACGCATCGTCTCTACCATATTTGGCATACCCGGTGCTAGGGTTTTCACCTTATCTTGCCAACGGCTTTTGTGTTTAGCATGTCCTAACATTGCCTGTAACAAGGCTTCATCACTGGCATAGTTCCACAGTTGACGGTTTCCAGTTTCTGAATCGACAATAAATAAATAATCCGTTGCCCGACTAGCGGCGACATAGAGTTTATTGAAAAAGTATTCAACCTTAACTTTTTGGTCAACGCCTTGTAGATTCCAGACATTATCGCTACACTCTTCACCAAATTTATACAATATCACCCGTTTAAATTCCAATCCCTTGGCAGAAATGGCGCTTAAAACATTTTTTAGGGGTTCTGGGGATTGGGGATTGGGAATTGGGGATTGGGGATTGGGGCGCGAATGCTTCGCCTTTACGAATTCATGGGGATTGGGCGAAGCATTCGCGTTGAGATGTGAATAGAAAACCGATAGATTGGGGCGCGAATGCTTTGCCCCTACGAATTCATCCCCGGTTACCGGTTCCCGATAATTTAACTGAGGAAAAATTTGAGACAAGACTTCATCCGCTTGGGCATAAGCGACTTCTTCCCCTTCCTCACAGGGAACAATGATAATCGTGTCTTTAATATAGGGGATTAATTCCTCAGCACTAATAGTTTGATTGAGGATAAATGTTTGGGGTTCAGGGAAATCACCCGGATGCCATGGGGTTTGAGGTTGGAGTTCTCTAATGTCAAAGAGAACGTGACGCCAAAGCTGAATTAAATTGGTGAATTGAACAATAGACAGACTTGATCGATAATTATAGGACAAGTCCTGAAAATTAACGGTCAACTTTAATTGATCAGCCGGATCAAGGGCGGTAATCACTTCGGCATTAAAAGCGGCTTGGGTGCTAGACCAATGGAATCCGGTTGGATTTAAGGTTTGAAAGGGATCACCAGCAAAGGCAAAGGGTAAGCTAAGAATGGGTTGGTATCCCAAATGGTATTGGGAAAACAGAGACAGCCGCATAATTAGCTGTAACTCTAGGCGGGTAAAGTCTTGGGCTTCATCGCAGAAGATCGCGGTATAGTCGGAATGATAACACTTCAATTCCAAGACTGTGGCAATTAAATCTTGGTCATCCCAGTAATCTAGTTCCGTGGTTAGATGCTTATACCAGTGTTGCCAAATGGTCTCATAGATTCCCTGGAATTTCTCCACATCAATCGTGCGTTCTTTCCGGGGAACTTCCTCGTGATAGTCTTCCGGCGTCATGTAGTCTGATTGACCATATCCTTTAATAAAACTTCGGATAATGTGCCAACAAATTTCTGGGGAATAATGGCGGGATTCGGGGAGATGCAGGATCAGTTTGGCAAGGGCGGGTTCGGCATGGGTTCCCTGATACAATTGTTTGAATCGATGGAAGGAGATATAGTATTCAGGATTAAACCGTTTTCGTTCTTGGGGTGGAAGTAAGCTTAACAGGAATTTACCGAAGGGTTGAAAGGCGCGATCGCAGTTGGGGATGTCATCGCCGGGACTGCGTTCAGCGACAAAGCGGTGGTGGGAATGTAGGAGTCGGTTGACCCCATCTCTGGCAATTTCCAATAGCCGTTCATTGTAGGTGAGAAACAGGGGTTGACCCGGAAGCGGTTCAAGACGGCGATGTCCTTGGGGGGTATAGTGTTTACGGTAGCAGTAGTCGGCAAACAGATAAATCAGCATCGTGGACTTCCCACTACCCGCCCGCCCATTAATGAATAGGGGGAGTGAATCGGTTTGGGGGGTAGCGCCAGACACCAATTGGAGAATCTCCTCTTCTTCTGGGGAAAGGGCTAGATTTGCCTCTTTACCCCGTTCAATCGCCAACCAACTTTCCTCATCGGCTAATAGGTACGCCGGATAGGAACGACGGGCGAAGGGGGTTAATTCATGGATGGTTTGGGGTTGGGATAAATGGTTGGATGTGTTTGCACCGTTGAATAGGGTGGTGCGCTGTCCCACTTCCCTAATCTCGGCGCTGGAGGGGGGGTGATCAAAGGCGGCGATGAGAAACAGCACACCCCGAACACTCGCATCAGTGGTTTCAATTTGGCTGTAGAGGACGTAACAATTGTTTTCCCCCCACAGGTTGACATTTTCTGGAAGCTGGGGTTGATCAGGGGAAATGATTAGGGTGTCGGCGAAGCTATCGGTTTGGATGACACCACTGTGACTATTGCCATTTCCTATAGATGTCGCTGTATGGGTATTAATCTGGGAAATAATCTGATAGTAGGTTTTCCACGCCTGTTGCAGTTTAACGGTGGTAAACTGTCTCACCCATTCTTCGCTTTCATAGATCATCCAATCGTCCGGGACAATGTCTGGTTCCCATCTTGGTGGCTCCAGCCAAGGACGCAAGGTTTCTGGGAGTTCGGGTAAGGGTTCAACTGAGGGTTGCTCAGATTGGGCTTGGGTGAGCCAATCGCGAATCTGTTGTCGGTCAAGTTGGGGTTCCCAATGGGTCTGACCATAATGAATGGGGGCTTCGAGGAACTGTTCATAGTCGTGATCGCCCCGTTTAAAGATATCAATAAAGCACAACAGTTGCTGATTATCCAGATGCAGGATACGACCAATCAGTCGGCGGTTGAGGATGCGGCGCTTCAGGTAAGGATAAACCCGCTCAAACCGGGATTGCACTTCATCGAGTCGTTGAGTTTGCAGTTGGGTACATAGATCATCGATGCGATCGCCAATTCCATAGCGTTCTGCTTTCTCATTAAACTCACAGGTGCGATAGATGTACATTCAAGAGTTCCCGTTCTTGTGCTATATAAAACTCATACAATGGACGACATAATCGGACATTGATGTTTACTTACTGCTTCAACCAGGGCTGTCGGCAGGCAACAGTCCCCAGTCGTTAAGTTCCGAGCTAGCCACCCGTACTTTTTCTTTTGGTGCGTTCTCAGTAGGGGCGAAGCATTTGCTTGTCAAAAGTAATGCAAGTAATCGCTCTTTGAACTCCGCCAATGCTTCGCCCTTACAAACTGTGTCAAAAGTAATGCAAGTAATCGCTCTTTGAACTCCGCCAATGCTTCGCCCTTACAAACTGTGTCAAAAGTAATGC
>NZ_JBKHUP010000056.1:0-53898 GCF_046565525.1 Coleofasciculus sp.
AGTGGGAGTGCGGATAAGACGATTAAATTTTGGGATTTAGCCACAGGACAAGAAATTCGCACGCTGACGGGACATTCAAGTTCAGTCAACGCTCTAGAAATTAGTCCGGATGGGAAGATTTTAGTGAGTGGAAGTGCGGATAAAACGATTAAACTTTGGGATTTAGCCACAGGGAAAGAAATTCGCACGCTGACGGGACATTCGAGTTTTGTGAATGCTTTAGCGATTAGTCCAGATGGTCAAGTTTTAGCCAGTGGGAGTGCAGATAAGACGATTAAACTTTGGCAACTTCCTACAGGACGATTCATTCGTACCCTTAGAGGTCATTTAAGTTCAGTTAATTCTATTGTAATTACTCCAGATGGAGAAACATTAGTTAGTGGGAGTGCAGATAAAACCATTAAACTCTGGCGAGTGCCGAAATCAAAATAGTGTTCCAGGCACTATAAATCTAATTTTGAATGTCCATCGAATATAAGTAGCCAAACGACAACAACAATCCAATGAATTACAACAGGAGGCCAGATTGAGCGAGAGTGCCAGTAGGAAATCGTCAAGGTGATTCCTAAAATTAGCGTTGACAACAGAAAACCGGGATTGGTGAAAACTCCGAAAGCTTTTTGGTAAAATAAAAAGGCAAATATAGGATGACCGATGACATAAAGAACTATGCTGATAATAGCCATAGTCAATTGGATATTGACTGGAGTATTGCTGGTTTTACTGGGAAGTGGCAGGACGCGAAATAGCAGCTCTTCGGCAAAAGAGGGAAAAAAGAAGCGACTCACTAAAATTTTGACAATACCTAGAAAAGATAAAGGCAAAATCCTAATGTCTAAAAGCCCCGAATAAAATCCTATTGGTAAACACGTTAAAGAAATAATCACTAACAGAAAAACCGCCATGAGCCAACTCTCCAGAGTCGGTACAGTGAGTATAGCCGAGATGACTTTGTGGTAAATTCTTTCCCTAAAATTCATCTCGGCTGCTCCCGTACTTAGGCGAAATTAACCCAATTACTCACAGTAATCTACTCAGGTAATCCATCCTCAGTTGGCTGTAGGTAGATAACCGGATCAGGAAAATTGGGACTGACGACATAGATTGTGCCAGTACCATCTGCACGACCAATTTCAATCTCACTGAAGCCATCAACGATGAAATCAATCTCCGCATCAATGATATCTAAGAAACTGCCACCCTGATTAGAGGTTGCCCCCACAACAATATCTTGAGCCAGAGTAAATGTACCAAACTGGAGTGTACCACCATTACTCTCAATTTCGCTGCCATCAGCAATGTCTACTTCATCACCAAAATAGGTAATGTTACCACCGCTTACACTACCCGTGGCATCTGTGCTACTAACTACCACAAAACCCGCTGATAGTTTCACATTACCGCCTGTACCGGTGGCAGCACTCACATCAATCATAGAAGTACTTCCATCCGGTGCAGCGTTTGTCGTGTCGATTTTAGTTGGCTCATTACCACTAACGGAAACATCACCGCCGATACCTGATCCTTCTGAACGAGCAATGACGCTGCTGGTGGAAATATTTCCATCAGCCACCGAAAGCGACACATTACCACCATCAACCGAATCAGAACTCGCATCAATGATGCCATTGCTGGTGTCAATATCTCCAGAGGCTTCGCTAATGCTTAAGCTAATATTGCCGCCAATTTCAGGTCCGGTGGAGTTAGAGAGTAAGCTAGCCGTGCTGATATTGCCATTAATGGTAGACAGACTAATGTCACCTCCTGCACCTAAGCTAGTCCCTGACTTGATGGTTCCGGTAGTGGTGTTGATCGAACCTTCCTGCCCACTTATACTCAGATCAATATTGCCACCAATCGTGCCATCTGATTCAGAGAAGGAACTCAGGTTACTTGTGCTAATGCCGCCTTGATTGGTGCTGAGATTGATATCGCCACCGTTCCCCCCGGCTGAGGTGGAGTTGTATGCCCCACTGGTGGTGTCAATCGAGCCGAGACCATTATTGATTGTGGCAGTAATGTTACCACCATCCCCTGACCCATTCGAGGAGGTATTGACATCAGCGGTGTCAATGTTGCCCTCATCAGTTTCCAGGGAAACGGCACCGCCATCCCCATTCGCAGCGCTGGCATCAATGGTACCGCTCGCTGTAATTTGACCCAAATTTTGACTCGCTGTGGCGCTGATAGTTCCACCATTGCCTGCGCCGCTTGCACTAGCATTCAAATTTTGAATTTGAATATCGCCTTCATCGGTATCAAGGTCAATGTTACCCGCATTACCATCAACGCTGGTTGAGTCAAGCAAACCATTGGTAACATCAATACTACCAATGCCGCCTGCATCTGAGACAATATTGCCGCCATTACCTGCTTCAATGGCGCTGGAGTTGAGATCAGCCGTCTGAATATTGCCATCTACGGTAGTCAGCTCAATCTTGCCGCCATCAGCAACGGTGCCTCCTGAGGTGAGGATTCCGGCGGTGGTGTCGATGGAGCCTTCTATGTCTTGAATGTTGAGTTCAATTTGTCCACCTTTTCCGTCTGCATCTTCCGAAAAGGTGTTGACATCGGCGGTAGAAATAGTTCCCTGGAAGGTTCGCATTTCAACATTACCACCTTCACCAACAGCAGCGATCGCATCAATGGTTCCAGTGGTAGTATTAATGGAGCCTGTACCAGCCGCCACCTCTAAGGTAACTTCACCCGCTGCTCCTCCGTCACTCGAAGCGTTAATATTGCTGGAGCTGATATTGCCTTCATTAGTGGCTAGCTTCACCTCACCCCCATCGCCACCTGCTGAGGTAGTTGTCAGAGTGCCATTGGTGGTATCGATGGAGCCAATACCCCCATCAATGGTGAGCTTAATTTCTCCAGCATTGGCACTTCCACCGGAACTGGTGTCAACGTTGGCGGTATCAATATTACCTGCCGCTGTCGTAAAGAACACGTTACCGCCTGTACCCGTGGCAGAACTCGCATCAATCGTGCCGCTGCTGGTGTCAATTTGACCCGTACCTTCGGGGTTGGAGGCAATATTGAAGTCGATATCGCCAGCCGTACCGTCACCATTGGTGAAGGTTTGCACATCTAAGGTGGTGATGTTGCCACCAGCGGTGTTGAAGGTAATATTACCACCTTGACCATTTTCCGAGGTGGAGGAGACGGTAACACCGCTGCTGCTGATGTTGATCGCTCCTAACCCCTGGGTGACATCCAGGCTGATAGCTCCCCCTTCAGCATCGACTGAATTGGCATTCAAGCCCTGATTAACTTTAATGTCTCCACCGGAGGAGGTGAGGCTAATGTTCCCCGCCTCATCGTCGGAAGAGGTATCAATACCCGCTACCGTAATAGCTGCACCGGAAATATCGACGTTGCGACCTTCAGCGCGGATAACATCGGCAGAACCGTTCATAATAAAAGAGCCTGCGCCATCATCGTCAGCATCTGCTGTAAAGGTGAGGCTGCCACTACCTGGAGCAAAGAGTAGTTCATCGTCAGGCAAGTCGTTGATGGAGATGTTGTTCGTGGCTTGTAGAGTAATATTGGTGTCGCCTGACATACCCTCTAATTCTGACTCGTAGATAGTAAACGTGCCATCCGTCGGCGGTTCACTAGCGAGAACTTCCGCTGAGTCAGCATCGGGATCTGATCCGAGGGCGTTCTCTAGATCAGCATCGTCAGTGCCATCGTCAGTACCTCCCACGACGGCAATATTTTTGGGATCGAGGAGTAGGGTACCATACTCACCATTGGGGGCGGATGTATTGACATTGCCTTCATAAATCAGGGTGTCTTTACCAGAGACTTCCACAAAGCCACCATCACCCGCCGTTTCTCCGCCTTGGGCGCTGATATTGCCGTAGAAGCCTGTAATTGTGTCTGCCCAGACAATGACTTGACCCCCATCACCGTTGGCGTAAGCATCGGCTTTGATTGTGGAGTCAGCACTGACGTAGGTACGGGATGCGGTTGGTAGAGTACCACCGCCCTGATAATCGCCACCAATATAAACTTCACCGCCGCCAGTGGTTCCAGATGCATCGATATCGGCACTAATGACACCGACGCGATCGCCAAGTACGCTCACGCTACCACCGATTTCAGAGCTAGAGGCATTAAGGTTGCCTGATGAGATGGCAACTCCTGAGCCGTTTGGTATTGTTGTTCCAGATTCCGTTAAGTACGCTGACCCATCAGAGTTAACGTCAATGCTATCACCAGTGACATTAGAACCATCGCCAGTCAACAATTCTGGCAGGCTAGCCGGATCAATCGTGGCGGTTGCATCACCGGGATTTGTCACTTCCAGACTGAGGATCATCCCTTTCTGACTCACCCGCACTCGATTGGTGCCAGGAACCGCCGCAACAGTGATATTACCATCAGGCGCTGTCAATGTTCCTGTGTTGACGACGTTACCTCCAATTAAGGATAAATTGTTTCCTTCTGTAACAGCCAAATCCCCGACGTTAACGATACTGCCAGGATTCGCGGCGGTGAACGCAAATTGGTTAGGATTCCCCACCAAGGTGGTGTAGTTATTATCTCCAATGGCGTTGAACCAGTTATCGCCAAAACCGATGCGATCTGCCGTTGTTGCCGTAAAAGCACCCGGTACATCCAGTTGAGCATTTTCACCAAAGATTATACCGGCTGGATTGATGAGAAAAAGATTAGAATTACCGCCTGTTACCCGAATTAGACCATTAATTAGGGATGGATCAGTGCTCATCACACGACCCAATATGTTTTGAATTTGAGGATTGGATAGAAAATTAGCAACCTCGTCGGCGTTTAAATTAAGCTGCTCAAAACTTTGAAATAGATTAGCACCATCACCCGATAACGTTCCACCTGTAATGTTGTAAGTTTGTCCATCTGGCATGGTAATCACTGTACCTGTGTCATCTTGAGCAGGAGTAATTGACTGGGCTGATGTGGAGTCAATCGTCCCTACTATGTATGACCCTGCCGCAATAGTTGCTGACAACACAGGTGCAATAAATTGAACCGTCCGCATTATTAACTTGTCCTCACTACTTTTACTGGATCAGAACTTACTCAGCCACACCAGAGATACTGGTTAAGGTGGATTACGCTTCCCTAACACACCCTAGATGTAGAGCCTTTGTGTAAGTCCTAGGGATCTTGAGAACTAGCAAATAGAATCCAACGAAGTTAGTCAAAATTGTTCTGCTAATTCTTGAGCCCTTTATGGGTATGCTCGAACTGGTGGTTTCTCACTAAACCCAGTCACCTTTTCTGTCAAAAATATTTTTAATGACAGGCTCAGTCTATAGAATCGAATTGTTAGGAAAAACCAACTTTAGTCGTATTTGTGAATATTAGAAACTATTCCTTTAGACGGAAGTCCTTTTGGTGCGGATGGACTGTACCTAAACTAAGACGAATGGCACGCTCTTAAAGGATGGTGGGCAATGATCGCACTGAACGTGATTTCGCCATTATTGACATTCAGGTTCTAAATGCCGAATAGCTTAAGCGTTTGATCAATATTTACATAATTTAATATTAAGGTCACTTTATGCGATCGCAGGGATTACTTCAAGCTTGTCAGTAGTGGGACTTGCATTAAAGTTGACGGTTGAGATTAGAAAATAGGGAACAGTAAACATTGACGCTTGTTAATATTTCTTAGTAACGCTGATTCAGCAAGCCGTAGTTATAGTAGTATTTTCAGAATCTCCAAGCAATGACGCACCATATCTTAGTTGTAGAAGATGAGGCAAAACTCGCCAAGTTTATCGAACTGGAACTGCAATATGAAGGATATCAAGTCAGCGTGGCGCCGGATGGGTTGGCGGGTTTAGTAAAAGCGCGGGAATCTCAGCCAGATTTGCTGATTCTCGACTGGATGTTACCGGGAGTATCGGGAGTGGAAATTTGTCGCCGCCTGCGGAGTACGGGTGATAAGGTGCCAATTATATTATTAACCGCGAAAGATGAAGTGAGCGATCGCGTGGCGGGGTTGGATGCGGGTGCAGATGACTATGTGGTTAAACCGTTTAGTGTGGAGGAATTATTAGCCAGAGTCAGGGCACATCTGCGACGGAATCAGGAGGAAGACCCAGATACCCTACAATTTGCTGATTTAAGCTTAAACCATTCGACCCGTGAAGTCTATCGGGGCGATCGCTTAATTGAACTCACGGCTAAGGAATTTGATTTACTCGATTATCTACTCTCCCATCCTCGCCAGGTTCTCACCCGTGACCAAATCCTAGAACGAGTCTGGGGGTATGATTTTATGGGGGATTCCAATATTATCGAGGTCTACGTGCGCTATTTGCGCCTGAAACTGGAAGCCAATGGCGAGAAGCGCTTGGTGCAAACGGTGCGGGGTGTCGGTTATGTATTGCGGGATTGACGCTCCCATCGCTAAAAGCGAGGGATTCTCAGTTCAACGAGCGAATTTACCAAAGCTAAGTTTCCTTATCCTTGGCAGAGATTCTTCTCTCCCTGAGCGTTAATTTCTGTCCGCCCGACAGTATTTGTAGTGCTAAAGCGAGGATATTTCTAGCTGCATTCTCATCTCTATCGAGAATTGTTCCACAGCTACAAACATGAGTCCTAACCGATAGCGTTTTTTTGACTCTTTGACCACAATTTGAGCAATTTTGGGAAGTATAGTTAGGAGCAACAGCTACCACTTGCTTCCCAAAGAGTTGAGCAAAATAGTCAACCCATTCTCGAAACTGAGTCCAGCCAGCATCAGATATCGACTTCGCCAAGCAGTGGTTTTTGACCATGTTTTTAACGCTTAAATCTTCGTAGGCTATCAAATCGTTAGATTGACAAACGCACCGCGCTAACTTGACAGCGTGGTCTTGGCGTTGCCTTGAAATCTTTAAGTGAATACGTCCCAGCTTGACGCGATTTTTGTGATATCTCTTCGACTGCGGCTGACCTCTTTTATGTTTCCTGGAGAGATTCTTTTGGAGACGCTTTAAGGCTTTCTCACTTTTTCTTAGATACCTAGGGTTCTCTATTTGATTCCCCTCGGAATCCGTATAGAAATGATTAAGCCCCACATCTAATCCAATCGCTCTTCCTGTAAACTCAACAGATTCTTGACGCTCAATATCAATACAGAATTGAGCGTAATACCCATCGGCTCTACGCACCAAGCGTACTCGCTTAATTTGTTCGCTTTGGTAGTAGCTTAAATCTCTTGAACCTACAAGCTTAAGTTTACCGATTCCAGTTCCGTCAGTAATGGTAATAGCCTTTTTGTCTTTAGAAATCTTCCAACCGCTCGTTTTATACTCAACCGAACGGCTGAACTTCTTGAACTTTGGATATCCCTTTTTCCCTGAAACTTTCTTCTTACAGTTTTCAAAGAATCGACTGATACTAGCCCATGCTCTCTCTGCCATAGACTGTCGAGCCATTGAGTTTAATTTAGCAACAAAAGGGTATTCAGGATTGTCAGCTAAAACTTTGCAATACTTGTTCAGAGAAAATCGGTTAACTTTCTCTTCTCTTGGCGCATCCATCCAGTATCTTAAGCACTTATTACGGATGAATTGTCCTATTTGTATCGCTTCATCTATTGCGGAAAACTGATGCTTAGAACCTTTAAGCTTAAACTCGTATACTAGCATTTATCGACCTTTAAATACTGCTAGACTAATCATAGTTATTTAGCCGTGCAAATGTCAACCACAAAAACAACTAACTACAACATCAGTCGTAGAGCCGTATACAATCTCACCGTACATTTAGTTTTTGTGACAAAATATCGACGCCAGGTACTTAGTGAAGCTATGATGCACAGATTGAGTGAGGTATTTAGCTCCGTCGCCCAAAAATGGGATTCTAATCTTATTGAATTTAATGGGGAGTCTGACCATGTTCATTTGTTACTTAGTTATCCTCCTCACAAGCTGCTGAGCAATCTTATCGCTAATTTAAAAGCCACAGCATCTAAGACACTGTGGCGTGAATTTGAACCAGAACTAGCTAAAATTTATAGAAAACGTTTTCTCTGGACAGGCTCCTATTTCGTCGCCAGTTGTGGCGGTGTTACCATTGAACAGCTTAAAGTCTACGTTCAAAGCCAAGATTGTCCGGATTCATCCCATCACTAAAAGTGAGGGTCTTCTCCAGACGTTAAGATAATCTCAAAAACTAAACCGCAGATGAATCCGAGGATTCAGCTTTTCTTCAACCCGCTTACCGTCTTTGAGGTGTTGTTCCACAATCTGGGGGACATCACTAGGTTGAACCCGATAATACCAGGTTTCTTCAGGTACAACTCGCACCGTGGGACCACAACTACATTGTCCTTGACAACCTGTCCCTTTTACCTGAAAATCTGTATCCTCAGCCGCTTTCTCAAAAGCAGCCAGGACATCGGTTGAACCTTCGGCTTGACAGGAGCGATGTTGACAAACTAGCACTTGCTTGGGTGTATTATTTTGGGAGTCGGTTGCCACTGATTGTTGATTTTAGTTCTACATGTTCTTTCTTATCTTAACGCTGACCTATTTAGCCTGGAACAATCAACCATAAGACATAAGACGTAGCTGGCTTCTCGCTCTTTTGAGTATGACGAACGACGAATGACAAATAACATTTAATTATCCCACCTACTTATGACCATTACCATCTTGCGGTGGATTAGCCGTTGGTTGTTGATCTAACCACTTCGCCAAACTCTGGGATAGCTGTGCCAAGGATTCCACTAATTGAGGAGAAATGTCTACAGGTAAACTCCCTGAACGAACATGAAGATCCCGTTGTGGGAAGGGAATTTCGACACCTCGATGGCGGAGAATTACCTCAATCCGAAAATAAAGGTCACTTTTAATTTGGAACTGCTTGCGGGGTTCACTAATCCAAACCAATAAATCAAAATTAAGAGAACTCTCACCAAATCCCTTAAAAAAGACTCTGGGTGTGGGTTGCACGAGAACATCAGTATGTTCTTTTGCTGCATCAATCAAAGCCGATCTGACAGTAGTTAGATTTGATCCGTAAGCCACGCCCACAGGTATCTTTAATCGGGATACAGAACTGTGATGTGACCAGTTGAGAACTTCCGATTCCAAAAATTTGGAATTAGGAATAATAATGGTAATGTCATCTAATGTTTTTACTTCGGTACTGCGAACGTTAATATATTCCACAGTTCCCATCAAGCCGCCCACATCAACGAAATCGCCCACTTGAATTGGACGTTCAAAGATTAATACCAAGCCGCTAATAAACTCCTTCGCAATTCCCTGCAATCCCAAGCCAATGCCAACCCCCAACACGCCAGCAAATACGGTGAGGGAACTAATATCTAAACCCCATAACTGCAATAAGACAAGGCTGGTGATAGAAATAAAGGCATAATTTAAAATAACCGCAATAGTTTCCTGAGACGAGCGACTCAAACCCGTGAACCGTAAAACCCGCGATCGCAACCCTTCTTTGATCACTTTTGCCAGGATAATTAGCCCAACAAATAATCCAGTGAGAATGAGTAGATTCAAGACCGAATAGGAGTTATCTCCTAAGGGAACCAGGTCTGAGGTTAAACTGGCAATTAAAGTATCAGTAACGATGTGACTTAATTGTCGGGTTTGGCGAAACTGGTTAGTAATGTAAATCAGCGCATAGATCCAGATCGCACAGCGGATGAGTCCCAGGAGAACTTTTCCGGCGATTTTCGGGCTGTTCGGCTGTTTAGCTCCTTCTAAGGGGACTGACTCCGCCGCGTCTTTTTCCAACTGGGGTTTGAGCCAATCACACCAAAGCTTACCGAGTACCCAACTCAATGCGATCGCCAGGAATACACAACCTATTGAGATCGCAATGGCTTGAATCAGATAGATTGGTGTACGCTCATATTGTGCCTTTTGAATAACCGTTTGCAGTTTTTTTCGCCAGAATTCAGCTTGTTCTTGAGTTGTTCTTCCTTCGGGCGCATCTTCTGAAGTTACGGAAACCAAATGTTGCCCATTAATCTCAATTACGGGTATTTTTTGTTGAGCCTTGATTTCAACTCTTATGGGAGATTCTGCCGTTTTCACCTGTTCTTGGAGAACTTGATTCACATACTCGGCTCGTTCTTGGGCGCTGTACTGTTCAGATGGAGTCACTTCAAATATCTTGCGCCCATCCAGCATAATGGATGCTGTGGAATTGGTTTGATTGGAATTGGTTTGATTGGAATTGGTTTGAGCTAAACTAGGCAAAACAGCGAGTAAACAACCGACCGTAAATGCCAAGACTAGCATCCGAAAAATCCGCACCCGGACAAAAGAAACAAACTTCATTGACTCTAAAATTAAGGTTTTGTAACAATGTTAGCCTTTCATCGAGAGAGTGCTTTTAGTTTCTTCCACAGACGGTGGCGATAAGGCGGCGGCTTGCTGTTCCGCCAGTCGTTTGGGTTGCAAGTAGAGATTCTCCAGCAAAACAGACGCCCCCGCTATCCAGGGGGGAACAATTAACGCCCCGATAATCCCCAACACCTGTGCGCCACCGACTACCGCTAACAACTGATACAGGGGATGAACTCTCACCGAAGAACCGACTAAAAGGGGGTCAAGCACATAAGTTTCCACATTTTGAATAATCACAAACAGGAGAAATACCCATAAAAAAGTCCACCCCCCTTGGGCAATTGCCACAATCAACGCCGGAATCGCCCCTAACACCGGACCAAAAAAGGGAATTAGATTGGTTCCCCCAGCAATCACACCTAAACCTAAAGCAAACTCGGTAATCCCCAAAAATTTCAAGCCAATGGTAATTGCAATTCCTAAAATCCCCGAAACTAACACTCGTCCCTGGATGTAATTACCCATGCGCCGACTCACTGGCTGTACCTGCGCCGCCAAGCGGTGATCCCAGGGTTTGGGGAATAAACTTACGATACCTTTAATTAAGGGTTCCGAACCGGAGAGCATGTAGCCCGATAGAAATAACGCCAGAATCACACTGAGAACACCACCCAACAACCCCCGCGTTACCCCATAAGATCGGACAACGAGTTGTTGACCAGAACGAATTGTCCAATTGGCGAGGGTTTGCGTATCAAAAATTTGACTAATGATCGGTTCGCTAATACCCAGGCGCACTGCTAAACGGTCGAGTAAGGATTCTAACACTTCTAGATAGTCAGGGAGTCGGCGAAACAGGCGCTGGATTTGCTGCACCACGGTGGGTCCAATCAATACCCCGACTCCAACTAAAATAGTCAGTAAGCCTAAATAGACCAAGAGAACAGCTAACCAGCGAGGTATTCCCAACTGTTGGGCGCTCTTGATTATCGGGGCTAAGGTGGCGGCGAGGACAACCGCGATCATTAGGATTACCAACAGACTACTGAGTTGCCACAGCAGCAGCAGCAGCAAAACGGTAGCGGTAATGAGCAGGATACTTTGAATGGAAATAGCAATCCGCCGTTCAGACATGGCAACGGTTCAGCTTGAGAGACTGTTGACAAATATTACAATATAAGTATATTAAAATCGATAATGATGTTGAGCCTCAGTAAATTTAATTATGTCAAATTTAAGTATTTTGGGCAAGAGACTTAGAAATCTCCGCCTTTATCAGGAAGCGCAAGAAATTGGTTTTGAGTATATACTCAACTCTCACACTGGCGAACTACATCGTGTTGGCATAGCTAATTTTTGGAGTGGTAATATTTCAATTTGGTTAATTAGCAACAAATAACAAATTGGAGAAGTATCAGAAACAACAATCATGTAGATCTGAACTCCTTAAGAGTTTGAAGATCCTGTTCTAATTCCGATTCGTCATAGTTTAGATAAACTCCCATCCGCTTCAAAAAGGCGTGAGTTTCAAGACGAGATGGTAACTTGAGTATTTGACGTACTTCAGCCGAACCTTAGATCTATGGTACGCGATCGCGCCAGGTTCCCAGTAATCGCTTAGAGTCAGGTTTTGCACCACTTCCTAACCACTCAATCGGTGTTTCTTCTTCTACTTTATCGGGATTCACCCACACAATCTCTTTTAGTGTGTTAATTTCAACAGCCGCCTGACTAAAAAATGTTCTGGCTGTATTATCATCCAACGATATCACAATTTTATCTGTCGCGATCGCGGCTTCCAATAATCGTAAATCTTTGAACATTTCTGCACGCTGTCTATTCGTAGCAGCAATTTGGTCAATTTTATCCCATAACTCCTTATCTAATGGCACATCTAAAAATACAAATTTACCTTTAGCCACCATCCGACGACGCCATCTCAGCGCAAATATTGATTGATGTTTATCCCACTCTTCTTTAATATCCGGCGTCATTACAACTTTGTGACAGATATCCAAAACAGCTTGTAAAAAATCCCGACAGTGTACCGATGTTGGATAAGTCGCATCCTCTCCGCCAGATGAACGGGCAACTGACGCATCAATTACCAGTCGCTTGGAAAGCCCTTTATCTACCACTGGAACCTTCCGATAAGCGAGATTCAGCTGCATTTAAATAGCGACTTTCTAGTTTTAGAGATACATCGCTAAAATCTTCAGGAAAATCTCCAAAAGCACCTGCTTCATCTAAATCAGCACTACTAATTTTTGTCATCCCATCATCTCCCCGTGTAAACCAGTGCAATTTTACTAAATCTGGTGATAGTTGACGTTCTGCGACTAAAGATTGAACAGCTAAAAGTAGCAATTCACTGTGAGTTTCTATAACAACACGGACACCCCGTTTAGCTGCATCTGCTAGTATATTAGCTAAAGCGGCTTGGGCGCGAGGATGTAAGTGAAGTTCTGGTTGCTCGATGTAAACTAACTGTCCTGGTTTGGCTACCAGAAGCGCTACTAATACTGGCAAAACTTGAGAGACACCAATACCAACGTCAGCTATACTGACCATATCATTTGCATCATATATTCCTGATAAACGACCTACACGCAATTCAATCTGTACATCATTCATCTGTTTAGTATCTATTTTTGATGTTAATCCAAGAGTTTTAAGAGCTTCAGCTAATTTTTGTAATTTAAAATCTTCATTTTTATGCCAAAAGTTGATGATATTTGCGATGTAATTTTCAAAAGTGCCAGGAAACTCGTCACCAATAGCTGTAGTCGGATATTGGCGCTCTGGATTACCTCTTAGTCCTGGAACATGAATTACCTGACGAATTTTTTCGCTTAATCCTTTAAAAAGTATTAGGTTTTTAGGTTCTAAAAAACATCGAACTCGTTTGACACTACCCTCTTTTAAATGTGGTTCTGGAAACATTGAGTCTAGTTCATTTTTTTGTCTCCTTGGTGCTTTGTCGAGATACTTCTGCAACTGCAACTCGTCAATAATTTCTTTATTTTTACCGTCTATTGAAATCTGCCAAATCCGTCCATTTCCGAAATGAAATTCTGTGCGTACAATATCTATTCCTATGTCTTTGCTTAATTGAAATATATTCTCTATTAGATAGTCATTCGTAAATTGAAGTTTAATCTTAAATTGATTGGATGTCCTAGAAACGCAGGATAAGAGTTGTTTGGCTAAAGTAAATTTTACGTTAGAACCATTCAGTAACAAAGCCCCAGGGTCATAGGGTGCTTCCAGGGTTTGCTTCATTAGCAATAATGGTTGCATGATGCTGGATTTACCGGAACTATTCGCACCAGCCAGAATGGTTAAGGGACGGATTTCAATACTGCACTCGTCATAGAGTGACTTAAACCCCTGTACAGAAATCTTGGTGATTCCCTGAACTTCCTTGTTGTTGCTTTCAGCCGATGTCGATTGACTCATACCTTAAATACACTCTTTCTTTTGTTTTACCGCTTTTGTTCCATATCCGCATAAGCCGCATAAACTCCCTGTACGTTATACCAATTCAGGAAAATTCGGGCAACTTCCAAGGCTAACTGCGGCTTCCCTTGATTAATTAACCATTGCAAAAAAGATGCCATGGTTCGTTCATTGAGTCTCCCACCTAGAGAAAGAACGCCCCATAGTATCCGGTGCAGCCATGTCATCTGAATCATCATCCGCACGTTCCAAGTGGGATGTTTTTGATAGAATAATACCCCCATGCGTCCCCGTTGAATTTCCCGGTCAATCATCTGGGGAATTTGGTCTAAATTAAAGGGAGGATGCCAATGATAGCCGACAGCCGCCGGACATTTAATCAGTTTTAAACCTAATTGTTTGAGGCGAACACCTAGTTCTAAATCTTCCCAACCATAGAGTTGAAAACGAGTATCAAAGAGTCCCGCTTTCTCCAACCACTTCCGCGCGATCGCAACATTCCCCGTAGCAAAATACGCCGCCGAGAAATCCGTTATCTTATAGGGTTCTGAACTGGGATTATCGAAATTGTTGGTATTAATTACCCAACCGTAAGTAAAGACGCGATCGCTCCCTAACTGCTGTTGTCCCTGAACCAATGCATCCGCATGGGCTTGCAGGAAATTCTCGGTAACGACTAAATCGCTATCAATAAAGATAATCGTATCGCCTTTAGCCTGCTCTACGCCTAGATTACGAGCTGCTGCTGGACCTAGGTGATCTTGAGAGAGCGATCGCACCTTAGATAATTCATGACGATGAGACTCCAGCCACTCTAGGGTGCCATCCGTTGAGCCATCATCCACCACGACGACTTCATAGCCAGCGACAACACTATCTTCCCTGAGATGCTGTTGCTCCAATGCTTTCAGGCATTTTTGCAAAATGGGTAAGCGATTGTAAGTTGGAATAACAACACTGAAAAACCAGGATGAGGGATGGGGTATTACAGATGAATTGTTGTACTGCATTCAGGGACAAATGGCTGTAGGACTTAATGAATGAGAAATCTAAAGTGGGTTTTGTTGATCCTCCAACTGTTTGAAGCAGCGACGATAAGAAGGTTATCTGTAGCAGCAATAACGTTCCAGTCGTTGAGTCAAACGGTTTCTTTAACCATACTTAAAGTGAATGGTACTAAAAATTGCCGTTTTGGATCGCCAAAACCCTTGATATACCGTAGGGTGGGCATTGCCCACCAGAATACGAGGAACGTGCCATTCTACTTAAAGTATTGTAGACGGATAAACAGTATGACCGATCACCACCAAGCCGCCAGTGATAACTCCCCACTCAACCAACCAGTTGCAGCCGCACCGCTCCAAAAAACGCCCCTTGCAGGAGATATAAATAGTATGACAACCGTTACATAAGATCTACCCAAAGCTACCCATAAATGGACATCTTTGGAACTTACTTCCTGCTTCACTCTGGCGGTGTCGGCACTCAACCAGTCCACAGGCTCTCCCCCACCTAACTGGCGGCTTGCTCCAAATTAATGGAGGCGTTAAAATCTCGGTCAATTTCCAGTCCGCAGTTATCGCACCGGAAAACCCGCTCAGATAAAGGCATTTCATCTTTGGCGGTATGACAGCGAGAACAGGTTTTAGTTGAGGGATACCATTGGTCAACCTCAACCAGCGTTGCTCCGTACAGCTTGCACTTGTACTCTAGCTGACGTTTGAACTCATAAAAGCCCATGTCTTGAACAGCTTTCGCCAGTTTGTGATTAGCCATCATCCCAGACACGTTAAGATCCTCTACTCCTATTCGGCTGTGGTTTTGGGCTAAATAGGACGTGAGTTTATGTAATGTGTCTTTACGGATATTGGCTATTTTGCGGTGTAAACGAGCTATCTTGACTTGGGCTTTTTTCCAATTAGCCGAACCAATCTGCTTATGACGACTTAGCCACTGCATACGAGAGAGTTTTTTCTCATACTTTCGGTAGCTTTTAGCACCTTCTACTACAATCCCGGTAGACAAAACAGCCAACGCTTTTATTCCTAAATCAACTCCCACTACTGGGTGAGGTTTGGGGCGGTTAATTGGCTCATAGTCCAGTTTAAAGCTAATAAACCATCGGTCAGCCGTCCTGGATATGGTAACGGATTTGGGCTGAAAGTGGACGGGTAACCGCTCATAGGTCCTCAACCAACCGATAACCGGAACTCTAACTTTAAAGTGGGCAAGCTTGATTGACCCGTCTAAAGTAAAGCTGTCATGTTTGCCTTTGCGCTTAAACCGAGGCGGTTTTTTGCTCTTTTTGAATGCATCTTTCCAGGCTTGAGCTAACTGTCTAAGCGCCAACTGGGGAGCGCATTTGCTCACCTCATAATACCAAGGACAGATAGGTTTAACCATTGCTACTAGCCACTTGTGTAAATCAATCCCAGTGGGAAACTTGATTTTATCCTCTGGATTATCCCGATTGTGGTCGAGTATCTGTTTAGTCAAGCCTAAGCCCCAATTCCAAGCATGACGGGCAACACCAGCGTGCTTGGTTAGCGCGGTTCGCTGCTTATTGTTTAGTCTTAACTCTGTTTTAAATCCTAAAAGCATTACTGGACAAGAAAAACCGCCTTTGTCCTGAAGGTGAGCGCTCTGAACGGATTTTTCCGGAGTCTGCCCACCTCCTTAGTGTCTTGATTGAGATGCCTAACTCTTTTGCTGCATCTCCTATACTAAGTGTCACTTCTGGTGCTTCCATATCGTTACTGATATAGAGTACCTGAGTATTATTACCCAATCAGGAAGAAATGTCCAGAAGTGTCCAGATATTTAGTGGCAGCTTCTAACCCTCAACCCTGGAGAAATCCCCCGCCGTCCCCTGGGACGAACTGGTGTAGATGTCTCAGCCATTGGCTTAGGTGGCGCTCATTTGGGTAATGCGTCGAGTCAGGAGGAAGCAACGCGCATTGTCCAAGAAGCCATTGACGCGGGAATCACGTTTATGGATAATGCCTGGGAATATAATAACCACCGCAGCGAAGAATGGATGGGCAAAGCATTGGCTGGGCGGCGTGATCAAGTCTTCCTGATGACCAAAGTCTGCACCCATGGACGCGATGGGAGTGTGGCGATGCAGCAATTGGAAGAATCACTGCGGCGACTGAAAACCGATTATCTAGACTTGTGGCAAATTCATGAAGTCGTTTATGATAACGACCCAGAGCTAATTTTTCGGCAAAATGGGGTCATTGAAGCCATAGAACGGGCAAAACGTGAGGGTAAAGTGCGTTTTGTGGGCTTCACGGGTCATAAAAACCCAGCGATTCACCTGAAAATGCTGGCTTATGACTTCCCCTTCGACACTTGCCAGTTACCGCTTAACTGTTTCGACGCCACGTTTAGCAGTTTTGAACAGCAGGTATTACCGGAACTAAATCGGCGCGGTATTGCGCCCATCGGGATGAAAAGCTTAAGCGGTAATGGTCAAGCGATAAAAAACGGGATTCTCACTGTTGAGGAAGCGCTGGGTTATGCGATGAGTTTACCTGTCGCCACCACCGTTAGCGGTATTCCGTCACTGGACGTATTGCGTCAAAACCTAGCCATTGCCCGGGGTTTTCAGCCGATGAACCCCGAACATAGTCAGGCGCTACGTGATAAGTGTGCCGTTTATGCGGCGGATGGACGCTTTGAACTATTCAAAACCTCAAAAAAATATGATGCCGATATCGGCAGAATCCAGCATGGCTTTCCACCCCAAGCCGAAATGCCAAGTTAGGTAGGGTGGGCAATGCCCACCAAAACTTTTGAAATGGTGGGCGATGCCCACCCTACGCAATGTCTGATTATCGTCGAGTTTTTATTCCTGCAGGCACGTTTTTCTTAACCTTGGTGACGTATAGTCGTCAGCCTCTTTTCTCAGAACTAGAAAATGTTTCTCGCTTGCGCCGTGTCATGGCACAAGTGAAAACTGAAATGCCCTTTGATATTATTGGGGCTGTTGTTCTACCAGATCATCTCCATTTTCTCTGGAAATTACCTATCAACGATAAAAATTACTCTAAACGAGTTGGTCGGTTAAAAGTGTTGTTTACAAAATCATTGCGGGGTGAGAGAGGATCACCTAAAAATGTGTCAATATCACGTCAGAAGCATCGAGAAAGTGATGTTTGGCAGCGACGCTTCTGGGAACATACCATTCAAAATGAGAAGGAATTTGAAGCCCATCTTAACTATATCCATTACAATCCGGTTAAACATGGTTTAGTATCTTGTCCTCATTTGTGGACATCATCGAGTTTTCATTCATGGGTGCGGACGGGAGGATATGATTCTGAGTGGTGTTGTGTTTGTGGGGGCAAGCAATCCCGAATACCCAATTTTGACGCGATCGCAGATAGAGTTGGTGAATAATCGTAGGGTGGGCAATGCCCGCCGTACCAGGAGGGATTGATGGAGTTAGAGATGTTTTTTGACCAGTTTGAATGCCCACACGCTGCCTGAGTATGAATAGTACTGCATTAAGGCTGGTGGGCAATGCCCACCTGATGGATTGAGTCAGGTGGGCAATGCCCACCCTACGGTATATCAAGGGTTTTGGCGATCCAAAACGGCAAATTTTTAATGCCATTGAGTCTTAGGATAGGTAAGTCAAGCTCAAAGTAGTACTTGGAGTCTTTATAACCAAGGGAAAATACCGATATGTCAATTGACTGGCAAACCGCCAAAACCTACGAGGATATCCTTTATCACAAAGCAGACGGTATCGCCAAAATCACCATTAATCGCCCCCACAAGCGTAACGCCTTCCGCCCTAAAACTGTCTTTGAACTCTACGACGCCTTTTGTAACGCCCGCGAAGACCAGAGAATTGGCGTTGTCCTATTAACCGGGGCGGGTCCTCACACGGATGGTAAATATGCCTTCTGTTCTGGAGGAGACCAAAGCGTTCGGGATAAGGCGGGATACGTTGGCGATGATGGCGTTCCTCGCTTAAATGTCTTGGACTTACAACGCCTGATTCGTTCTATGCCAAAAGTGGTGATTGCTCTAGTAGCAGGTTATGCCATTGGCGGCGGTCATGTCTTGCATGTTATCTGTGACCTAACCATTGCGGCGGATAACGCCATCTTTGGTCAAACGGGTCCGAAAGTCGGTAGCTTTGATGGTGGATTTGGCGCTAGCTATCTCGCCCGAATCGTGGGTCAGAAGAAAGCCCGGGAAATTTGGTTCCTCTGTCGCCAGTATACGGCACAAGAAGCGCTGGACATGGGTTTGGTGAACACTGTTGTCCCCGTAGACCAGTTGGAAGCGGAGGGGGTTCAGTGGGCAAGAGAAATTTTACAAAAAAGTCCCATTGCTATCCGTTGCTTAAAAGCGGCGTTTAACGCTGACTGTGATGGTCAAGCAGGCTTACAAGAATTGGCTGGAAATGCCACGTTACTGTATTACATGACTGAGGAGGGGGCAGAAGGGAAACAAGCGTTCCTGGAAAAGCGCCCTCCTGATTTCCGTCAATATCCTTGGTTACCGTAGTTTGACCTGTTCGTTAGGTCTTTGACTTGGTAGGGGCGGGTTTAGTCGCATCTAGGTGAGGTCAGAAACGATAACGGTAAAACCCGCCCCTACACAAAGGCGGGTTTAGTCCTATCTGGGTGAATCAGAAACGATAACGGTGAAACCCGCCCCTACATAAATTTTCTCAACGATTAAGATTTGGTTATCAAAGATTAATTAAATAGGAATCCACTAAAACGATAAAACTCAAGGGCAAGGTTGATGCATTCACTATATGAATGCGTTAAATTGATGCAGGCTATAAGTAACCTGTAACTAACTGCCCTTCTAGCCGAGCATTGTAAACGGGAAGTCACACCAGAGCAACTTGAGTTGTCAATTTCTCAGGCGTTGATGCCGGGACTTTTACCTGCTGTGTCGGCTGGGAATTGCTCCTTGAGCAAGTTACAGCCAACTCTTCTCTCAACATGTGTTGATCATCAATCCATATTTGCTCAAAACTTTCCCAGGAGGGAGCAAAGGGTGGGAGGGCTAAAGAACAAGCTTTCCAATTGGCTTTAACGGGTACGCCAAGTTGCTGACACGTACCGCCGCGCCGTCCTTCAAGTTGGTAATAGCGACAAAACTGACAAGCGGACGTTGAGCATTTGAATGTCTTCATTGGAGTAATTAAAAATGAACTTTTAATTAGCTGTCTATACTTTCAAATTTCCATTATTTTTTACTAAAAGTATTAATATTTTATGATTTCTTTATAATTGCTTTATATATGCACACATTTTCGTAAAGAAACTAAACAATCGGTTAAGCTTGGTCAAAAACTTGGTGAATTTTTGGTGAAACATCATGGGGATCAAGTCCACAGTGAAAGCCAATGTATAGTTAGATCCGAAATTTCATCGGGAAATAAAAACGAGAATGATAAGTTAAACCGATCTGACGGGAAACCATTCATAAGCAGGACAGCTAACCTTGCCACTGCTTGGTCGCACATAGTCCACAAACTTGCCAGCGTTTGAGTTCTCCTAGGGGTGTGGGACAATGACATTGAGGACAAAGGGGCAAATGCTGCGATCGCGCCTGAATTTTTGCCGCCCACTGTTCAAATGTGGTTTGGGGTGTAGGCTGTTCAATAGGCGGATCAGCAGGAGATGAAACCTCCACTTCAGCCACAAGGCTGGGATGTTCCGATTCCTCAGTCTGGGGTAAGGCTTGGTGTTGATACCACCACGTTGTCGAAAAGCGGATATTATCTATGGGGGTTGACAATCGAGCATTAATCTGTTTCAAGATAGAACGGCAATTTAAACTCAGCTCTTGAGTCCAAACCGAACTTGACGTGGCAACATATAGAATATTCCGGGATAGTGAATGGGGTTTTGTCTGCTGCGCCCTATCTTCACCCACAACTTCAGTCCAACAGTCGCGGATCAACTGAAACTGCTGTTGACCTTGCCAAAATGACTGATTTTCCAGCGCCGTTACTATATGATTAAGAGATTTCAGCATGAGTATTTATGCGTCCCTATACATCCATCCTAAACAAACAGTATCCTGAGCTGTTGCATTCGTCCTCACCCAGATAGTGCCTCACTC
This sequence comes from Coleofasciculus sp., assembly GCF_046565525.1. Classification (NCBI taxonomy): domain Bacteria; kingdom Bacillati; phylum Cyanobacteriota; class Cyanophyceae; order Coleofasciculales; family Coleofasciculaceae; genus Coleofasciculus; species Coleofasciculus sp. Next base: position 20,868 of record NZ_JBKHUP010000056.1, read on the forward strand.
AAGCCAGTCGGATTAAACGGAAGTTCCCTTCATGAGCCAGAAAACCCCAGCTAAATCATCAACTCCTTCCTCCCCCCTGTCGATTAACCCTGCTTTGCAGACGGCTTTAGGAAGCTTAGACGTGCAACTCGAAGCTGAATTAGCCCGCTATCGACGCCAACGCCAGGGACGTTCTGTCACATCTGCCCAACTACCGGGACATTACCCCCGACACAAACCCGCCGTAAATCAGCTTGAGCCAACAACAGCATCTCCTATTTCTATCGCCCCAGCCGCTCCGGCGAGTCCTCCCGTAGACATAAATCAGCAATCCGCTCCAACGGGGGGTTCTCCAACACCAGAAAATAGGGAATCCACAGAGACTAAACCCACTCCACCCCTGTTTCCCCCCCTACCTAGCCAGGAAGCGCCCTTGGCGACGACTCAGGAGCCAACCCCTGCTGACTTCCCAAGCCTAGAGGAATCCCTAGAAAGGCAGGGAAAATTAGTTGTCCCGACAACCGAGCAGTCTCAGCCAGAAGACTATTTAGAATCATCAGAAAAACTACGGCAAACTTTAGCCGAACAAGAAACAACGAAGGATTCTCAAAAACCCTTAACGAATAGAATCCTCACTCCCCTCGGTGTCGGTTCGATTTTACTATTGCTGGTTTCTAGTGCTACATTGACCTATATTTTTCGGACTAGCCTAGGACTTGACCGTTTCTTGGAGAGTGAGACACCCACGACGGCTGAGAATTCCGCAGCGACAACCGTTAACGGGGAAAATGAATTACTCGGCGTAAATAGACCTAATCTCGCCAGTGATGAATTCTCAGAATCTATTGATATATACAGGCTCAGTGAGCTCCAAGCTAGTCCAACACCCAATCCAATTTCACCCATCGCCCCCATCCCCAATTCACCTCTCCCAGAAGCGGCTCCACCGACGGCTTCAGTATTTCCTTTACCCCAGTTACCGAATCCGGCTTCAAATTTACCAGCCGCCCTTTTACCCCCTCCTACCCCACTAAGAACCGCCCCTCAGACGACTACGCCATCGGTGACACCAAATTCTTCACCCGCTCAACCTGAATCATCGACTAACCAGTCTTCAGAAAAGGCGAATAAATCCACACCCACTTCATCAACCCCGACTTCGGCTGCACCGAATTCAAACAACGCCAACTCAAATTTGAGTAAGGGTTTCTATTATGTGCTGATTAACTCCAACGATAGTAGCGTGTTGGAGAAAGCCCAAACTATCGTCCCTGACGCCTACGTGGTGAATGTACCCGCAGGGACAAGAATTGCTATGGGCGCTTTTAAACGGGAGTCGGAAGCCAAAACCCTCGTCGAGGAACTTAAGCAACAGGGACTTTCGGCATCGATTTATAACCCTTAGTAACTGGGGAACTCTCAATAGGAAACAGGGAATGACAAGAGACAAATGACAATGGAGATCGGCTAGGGAATTGATGGACCGCATTGGCAATAGAGAATGACATAAGACATAAGACCAACAAGCCTGAGATACCATAGTGATAAAGTTTTCCCTACCCCTAACCACAATGGAGAGCTGCTATGGGATTGATTGAGCGCATCGGGCGAGTGATTCGCGCCAACCTGAATAGCCTGATTGGACAAGCCGAAGATCCAGAGAAAATTCTGGAACAAGCTGTAGACGATATGCAGCAGGATTTAATTCACATGCGGCAGGCTGTCGCCCAAGCGATCGCGTCCCAAAAACGTACAGAACGCCAAGCCTCCCAAGCTGAATCGACGGCACAAGAATGGTACAAACGCGCTCAACTGGCATTGTCAAAAGGGGACGATAATTTGGCACGAGAAGCCCTAACTCGACGACAAACTCATCAGCAAACGGCTCAAGCTCTACAAGCACCACTAGGGCAGCAACGTGAGATTGTCAATAAACTTAAAAAAGATATGCTGACTCTAGAGCGTAAAATCTCGGAGGCAAAAACGAAAAAAGACCTTTATATTGCCAGAGCGCGTTCGGCTCAAGCCTCAGAGAGAATTAACCAGATGCTGGGAAATCACAACACAGGCGGTAGCCTGAGTGCCTTTGAGCGCATGGAAGACAGAGTACATGAACTAGAAGCGCGATCAGAGGCGATCGCAGAACTCTCTAGTGGCGATGAACTAGAAAAGAAATTTAATACCCTAGAAAGTGGCAATGTGGATATGGAATTAGCTTCGATGAAAGCCAACCTAGGTGGCACAACGGAATCAGCAAAATTACCCTCCTCTCAAACCGCATCGGGTAGCAGTGCGGAAATTGAGGCAGAATTAGAAAAACTGCGTTGGGATCTGGATAAACCCTAATTGGCGCGTCAACAACCTTGTTAGGCGGCGTGGTGAGGAATCACCGCCCTAAAAGTGCGGTGAGGATGTCAAGAGCTAGCAATATTGGGCTGGAAGTTTTTACACTAGATGAAAAGCCTCCTGTCTGAATACCATTGGTTATGAGTGTTTCGATTCCATTAACGCAGTGCTTTCTCCAAAAGGCAGGAGAGCCTCTATTCGATAAAGTTGACCCCCTAAGCAGATTCCCAACCGTAGAGCCTGCTTAATACTTAGTTTGTACATTCCGAGAGGATAAACAGCGTCATGGGACTATTTGATCGCCTGAGCCGAGTTGTCAGAGCTAATCTTAACGATATGGTTAGCAAGGCTGAAGACCCAGAAAAAATTCTGGAACAAGCCATTATTGACATGCAAGAAGATCTGGTACAACTGCGCCAAGCCGTTGCCCGATCAATTGCTACGCAAAAACGTACCGAGCAACAATACAATAAAAACCAATCCGAAGCCAATACCTGGCAGCAACGCGCCCAACTGGCCCTGCAAAAAGGGGATGAAAACCTAGCCCGGGAAGCACTCCAGCGCAAGAAAACGGTCGCTGAAACAGCAACCGTACTCAAAGGTCAGCTAGATCAGCAAACAGCTCAAGTACAAACCCTCAAGCGTAACCTAATTGCCTTGGAAAGCAAAATTTCTGAGGCGAAGACCAAGAAAGATATGCTCAAGGCACGGGTGAGCGCTGCCAAAGCAAATGAGCAGTTACAAAGTACCATTGGTCGTTTGGGAACTGGCTCGGCGATGGGGGCATTTGAGCGGATGGAAGACAAAGTGATGGAACTTGAAGCCCGTTCCCAAGCCGCTCATGAGTTGGGTGGTGCTGACTTAGAAAATCAATTTGCCGCCCTGGAATCGGGGAGTGATGTTGATGATGAGTTGACAGCAATGAAAGCCCAGTTAGCCGGAGGCTCCGTCTCCCAGCCAGTTTTAGAAGGTGCATCAGAGCAGAAAACCGACTCGGGTACTGCTCCAAAATCAGAAGTTGACGACGAATTGGAACAACTGCGAAAGCAAATCGACAATTTGTAAGCATCAGCCGTCGATCAGCCCGATCGCGGCTACCCCAGATCTTGGTAGACTACCGACTCGTGTAGGGACGTTGCATGCAACGTCTCTACATAATAAAGTAGTCATTTGTGTTTATGGAGGGTGTTGTGAGCAAAGTACTTGAAATTACCGATCAGGAATTTGAAACCGAAGTTTTAAAAGCCGACAAGCCAGTGCTAGTGTATCTGTGGGCAAGTTGGTGTGGACCTTGCCGCCTCGTCTCGCCCTCGGTAAGTTGGATTGCGGAGAATTATAGCGATCGCCTGAAAGTGACTAAGATGGAAGTTGATCCAAATCCGGTTACTGTGAAGCAGTATCACGTCGAAGGAGTCCCCGCACTCTTACTCTTTAAAAATGGAGAGGTTGCCCAATCCTACGAAGGCGCTATTGGTAAGCAAAAGTTGCAAGAAATGATAGACAAGAGTTTTGAATCTTGAAGCTGGTAGGGGCGGGTTTCACCATTATCATTTTTTGCCGCCAAAATGTCACTAAACCCGCCCCGTCTGAATTACAAATTAGGATTTAACTAGACACGGCAAGAAGTCTCCCGCTATACCCGTAGAGTTAGCGGCTTGCGTGAATTGCCCGTGAGGAAAAACTTGTTTTTGTAAACTTATGCACTTCTTGCCTTGTGATCAATTACAAGATACCTTGTGATCAATTACAAGATATGTTATTGTTGAGATTATTGACTATAACTCTAGTTACAAACCGCGAAAACCAAGCGGTAAAAACACAATTGAGCCTTGGGAACCAGGGCGGCTGCGCGGGTTCTCCCTATTGAGGAGATAAAGGTTGGATTCCAACCAGAAACGCTAAGTAAGACCAATACATATTTTGGTGTGGTGGCATCGGCGAATGAGACGCGAAGCCAATATCATAATCGTTGATTTGATGTTGGTAGTTCACAATTCCCTATTCTCTAACGAATTATTGAAGGGCGGGTTTAGTCCAGTTATTGGTTTGTGGCAAAATGTTATCTATCAAACGTGCCCCTACACCTCGGCTTTCCAACTAACTAAACCATGCAGTTTGCTCAACGTTTACAACCCCTGCAAGCCAATGTGTTTGCCGATATGGATCAGGCGAAGGCAAAAGCTAAAGCCTTGGGTCAAGATATTATTGACCTATCCTTAGGGTCTTCTGATTTATCGGCATCGGATCATGTCGTTGCTGCTATTGAAACCTCGCTACATGACCCTAGCACTCATGGTTACTTACTGTTTCATGGTACGCAAGGGTTTCGTCAGGCTGTAGCGAATTGGTATAGCCAACGATTTGGTATTCCAGTGAACCCAGAAACGGAGGTTCTGCCTCTGATTGGTTCCCAAGAAGGAACAGCGCATTTACCCTTAGCGATTCTCAACCCCGGTGATTTTGCCTTATTGCTTGATCCAGGTTATCCGTCTCATGCGGGTGGGGTTTACTTGGCGGGGGGTCAAATCTATCCTATGCCTCTGTTGGCAGAAAATCAGTTTTTACCTGTTTTTGAAGAGATTCCCGCCTCTGTCCTTGCCCAAGCTAGGATGATGGTGTTGAGCTATCCTCATAATCCCACAAGCGCGATCGCACCGTTATCCTTTTTCCAGCAAGCGGTTGCTTTTTGCCGCCACCATGACTTGGTTCTGGTTCACGATTTCCCTTATGCTGACTTGGTATTTTCCCAAGACGGTACAGCACCTGCCAATCTTAATGCCCTAGCACCCTCAATTTTGCAAGCTGACCCCGATAAAAAGATCTCGATTGAATTTTTTACCTTTTCTAAATCCTATAATATGGGCGGCTTTCGCATTGGTTATGCGATCGGAAATGCTCAACTGATTAAGGCGTTGCGCCAAATCAAGGCGGTGGTGGATTTTAATCAGTACCGAGGAATTTTAAACGGTGCGATCGCGGCGTTGCAAGGGAACCAAGATGGTGTTCAAACCATGGTGGCTACGTTTCAGAAACGGCGGGATGCGTTTGTGCAGGCGTTACACCATATCGGTTGGCAGGTGCCGCTTCCCCAAGCAACTATGTATATTTGGGCAAAATTACCCGAACCCTGGGAGCACAATTCGATCCAATTTTGCACCCAGTTAGTTGAGCAAACCGGAGTGGCGGCATCACCAGGAGCCGGTTTTGGCAAGGCTGGGGAAGGATATGTGCGTTTTGCTTTGGTGCGGGAACCTGATGTTTTAGAAACAGCCGTGCAGCGAATCGCCGAATTTATGCGATCGCGTAATACAGGCTTTCAATCCCATAAGTAGGGCTTGCTGCACAACTGCAAAACCCTTATCTATCAAGGCTTTGAGTAGCATAGGCATTGGATCATCTTCAAGGAAATCGGATAAAACCCTTTCATACCCTTGCACCGCTATCAGGGAAAATGTATCATTGCTTCCCCTGCTTCCCCTGCTTCCCCTGCTTCCCCTGCTCCCTTCACCCACAACTTATTCAGCAATCCCATAAGTAGGGGCTGCTGTAGGGAGTCTTGGGGTGGGGAGAGGCAACTCTTAACAGGGAACTCTTAACAGTAAAGAATATCCTAACCTGTCTTGGTACTGTTATAAATCTCAATATTTTTGTCAGTAAATTGGCAAAATAATGTTACAAGTATTTACAATATTTGCTATATTTTACCCGATTTAGTGCCTCTCAATTCTACAAGTTCCCAATCTTCTTGTAATCTTCACAGAAGCAGATTAAAAGTTTTACAAAAGCTTTACCCATTCATAAGATTTATTTTTCTATAATAAAAGACATATAAGAAAAGGCTGGGTTAGATGAGTAAGGAGCCATAGGAAACCCAGCGATTCATAGAATTTCGCTCAGTCTGGGAAAAACTTATTTTGTCGGATAATCTCTAATTTAGGAGGTTAATTTTAACTACCTTGCCAGGAGAAGCGGAACTCTACAAAACTGAAACCTTTCTTTGTCATCACTCAATCATTCCATTCAGGAAACAACTCATGAAAAGCAATCTGAAAAAGTTACTCTTTGGCGCATCAATTCTTGTCGGTGTCAGCGCGATCACCACGGCTCCAGCTTCTGCAACAACGTTTACGCTCTCCGGTTCAGATATTATTAAATATGAGGCAATTGATAAGAATAATGATGGCATATTAGATACAACAGTAGCCAATCCAAACGCCGACATCAATGCTCTCCTACAAGGCAATTGCAGTGTTCCCGCCTATCAGCCGCAATATGAATGTAACCCTGGTGAACCCGGTGGAAACCTAGAATTATTCGCCAGCAGCGAAAAACTTGACCTCAATCAATTCTTAGCGTATAAGGATGTTACCAGTTTACAAGCTACCTTTGATGATGGTAGAAGTATGACACTGAGTAGTCTAACGGCAGTAGACTGGTTTGGAGAGGATTTAAATACTGGCTATGGAGCAAATACATTAGCCAATAGATGGTTTAGTGATGCTCTGAGTGCTTATGGTATTGCTAATAGTCCACTTCTCTACAACATATTCCTGAACAACGGCGGATTCCAACGGTTCAGTGATGCGAATATTTCCTACGTCAATAATACTAATGGCATAGTAGATATTGGGTTAGCGGGTCACTTCGACGCCACACATCTTTTATTCGGCGCCCTCACCCCTGAACAGCAAACCCTACTAGGAATGTTAGACTCACCTTTGCAAGCCAGTGAGGTGGTCAAGGTTACCCATAACGGTAAAACAACTTATGCTTACACCTTCAGTGCAGCTATATCTACCCTATCGTCTAACGATGGCACGCGATCGCACACCGGTGTCTATGATCCACAATTGACCCTTGATCCGGTTGATGTACCAGAACCCTCGATTCTACTCGGCTTAATTGGGGTAGGTGGTTTAGTCGCCGCCAAACGCCAGAGCCAAAAATCTTAGGTCAAATACCGCTGATATAGGCGCTTGTGACAATTAGAGCAGTTTTCAGGGAGCCAACAGGCTCCCTTTGTGGTATAGTATCTGATTTTTGTCAGTAGACATACTTCGGTGGAAACATACCAGTTGTTTACATAATGTTACCAAAGGTATACAGGTTGATAGATTTTTTTATATATATTTAATTAAATGGTTATTAGCACATATAAAATAAAATGGCTACAACTTCATCGAAACTTTATCGATTTTTGGCAAAACTTCATGTAAACTTTATAAAGAGAAGAGGAAATTTGTGTGCAGGCGACGAAAGCTCAAGGGTTAGAACTTGACCGCGATTTTAATGCCTCCATTAATTTGGAGATAGCCGCCAGTTAGGTGGTGGTAGCCTGTGGACTGGTTAAGTGCCGTCACTGCCAGAGTGAAGCAGGAAGTAAGCATCAAAGTTAGGTCTCACTAAGGTTGACCAGCTTTGAGTAGGTCTTTCATAACGGCTGAAGACATCGCCTGTTAGAGGGCAACCAGAGGTTATTAGAGCCAAGAGAGGGTTAGCCAAAGCCTAACCCTATGTATGTGCTGTTAAAGGCTCAACCGATAAAGTCACGGAGATACTGCAATGAAAACTAATATCAAGAAACTGCTCGTCGGGGCATCAGTTGCCTCATGTGTCAGTGCGATCGCCACCAATCCAGCGTCGGCGGCATCTCTGACTAACCCTAAAGTGACTGGCGTGAAGGGAGTGGACTATTTGATCTACGAATACGTCCCTAATCCAGATATGACAGCGACCACGGATTTTACAAAACTCAACAACGATGCCGATTTGGAAACAGTCCTGCAAGGAAATTGCTCGGTTGGAGGAGCGTTTATTCCCAGCAATAGTTGTAAAAAAGGTGAACCGGGGGGCAATGTTGAGCTATTTGCCAACAGTGAACAACTATCCCTTGATAAGTTCTTGAATTACACTACGGTTACTAGCTTAACGGGTGATATTGGGGACAAAAGTATTACCCTGAGCAGTTTGACAGCAACGGATTGGTTTGGGGAAGACCTAAATACTAGCTATACAGCCAAGAATTTGGCGACTGAGTGGTTTGAGGCGGCTTTAGGATTCTATGGCATCGATGATCAACTGCTAGGGTTCGCGAACATGCGGATACCCAAAATTCCCAATAGTAAAGAGAATCTTTTCAACGCCTTCCGGGATAAGGGCGGATTTCAACGATTCAGCGATCCGAATATTGCCTACATTGACATGAATGATACGACGGGATCTCTAGAAGTTGGGCTAGCGGGGCACTTTAATGCCGTTGACCTAATCTTTGATGGTTTAACCGATCAACAGAAAAATTTGTTGTCTGTTTTCTTGCAAGGGAAACCTGTACAGGCGGCTGAACTGGTCAAGATTGACTATGATGGAGAGACTTCGTATCATTATAGCTTCAGCGCTGCTAAATCCGGGTTGATTGAGCAAGGGGATATGATCTCTCATACAGGGCTCTATGATCCTGAGCTACCGACTAATGTAGCAGTAAAAGAGTCACCTGAACCCTCCTTTGTCCTAGGAAGCCTATTGGCGGCTGGTGGAATGTTTGCCGCCAAGCGCAAGCAGAAAAAATAGTTAACCTCAAATTAGAAGATTTGTATCGTAATCTGGGGGGAGTTAAGTCCCTCCTTTTTTTGTGCGATCGCCTCCCCACGACGTAACGATCCAGAAACTTCATCAAAACTTCATATAAACTTCACGGTTCCTTGACCTGATCCGGTATAAACATCTCATAGATTAAGAGGGAGTTCGTAAATCTACAATAGAAAACAATCAATATGAAAAGCTTATCGGTGGCGATCATCGGAGCCGGATTTATGGCTCTCGGAGCAGTTAGTGCGGCTCCATCCGAGGCAGCTCAAGTGACACTTGATACCTGTAGACAACTTCAACTTAACTGTACACGGCTTGATTATAGTGGCACGGTCACTTTGGAATCAAATGTGATTTCACTGTTGAGCAGTAAACTATCCAGTCTTCCGGGTATTGTGTTTAATGAGAACAAAGCTACAGCCACTGTAGAACAGAGTATCATCATTGATAATCTCAGTGGTCGATTACATGACTCAGGTGATACTGAATTAACTCTTCCCCTGAGCGACGTCCACAACTCTTTGTCTAACATTTTTTCCGGTTTGTTTTCCGGATCTTCTCAAGTAATTTCTCTCGGTTCTATTAACCTGAACGGAGAAGTTTTAGATATTCAGAAGCAATCCCTTTCTAGTTTTGACTTCTCCTACAATGAGGTTACCGATGAAGTTATTATCGGTGGTTATGACTATAATCTTATTAAACCTTGTCTGAATGGTATATGTCTGATCAATGGTACAGGTTCCATTTCGACTAATGTTGCGCTAGCTTTTTTGTCTCCTAATTTACCTTTACCAGGCTCAGTATTGGTTAGTACCGATATGAGCTTTAATGTTACCCAAACAGCAACCCCTCTTTCCTTTGTAGACCCTCCATCTGTACCCTCTGCTCCAGAACCCTCCTTTTTACTAGGAAGTTTATTAGCTGGGGGAGGTTTATTGAACGCCAAACGTAAGCAGAAAAAATAGTAAATCTTTCATCAGAGAAATTATATTGCATTTAAGGGAGCTATCTAGCTCTTTTTTTGTACTCACATTAACAGGGACTTAACTCGCCATAATATTTATCAAAACTTTACAGACAGTCACATTAACTTTACCTAAATAAGTTGTTACATCCCATAGATTAAGAAGGAACACGTACATCTAAGCAGGAGATTAAAAAATCGACATGAATAAATTATCCACGGCAATTGCTGGAGCCGGATTTATAGCTCTCGGAGTAGTAGGAATGGCTCCCGCTGAGGCAGCTAGCTTGACACAAATAGACTCTTCTGGATCTGTGGCTTTTCAGGTAAACGTTAATCCATTTGTATCACAATTCTTACCACCAGAGTTTCAAGAGCTAATTGCTCAGCCACAAAAGGTAAATTTCGAGAGTACAATCATTGTCGATAATGCCCATGGTCGGTTATCTGATGCCGAAGATGAAGAGTTAACTTTTGGTCTTACTCATGTTGAAGACTATTTGGAGGAACTCCTACCTAGCTCCCTTTTACCATTTATCAATCTGCAGGGTTCTATTCTAGATTCCCAGAACAATTTGCTATCTCAGTTTAATGTCTTTTACCGAAATAAGGAAATTGTTGCAGGTAACTATAATTATGCTGATATCGAAACCTGTTTAAATAATACCTGTAAGGTCTTGTTTGGCGGGAATGCTACCGCCTCTGTACTTTTCCCTTCCAGTGTTAATCTGAGCGTAAGTGGCGGTTTTACCCAAACGGCGATGTCTCTTGCTAAGAATAACTCGATCAAGCCGGGTTTAGTATCTTTCAACACTTCAATCACTCCAGTAGACTTTTTACCCACACCTATCTCCTTGTTACCTCTCGATTCTGAATCCGAAACACCTGTTGCAGAAGAACCCTCTGTAACTGAACCCGAAGCACCTGTTGCAGAAGAACCGCCTACAGATCCATCGGGAGAATTTGGTGACGAATCTGATATCGCATCTGTACCAGAACCTACCACATTATTAGGGCTATTTGGCTTGGGTGGTTTCTTGGCTGCAAAACGTAAGCGAATGAAGGCAGATTAGGGCGGCTTACCACCACTAAAAACAACTGAAAATATTGAGAGGATACCCAAAACTTTACTGAGGAATAGTTTTGGGTAGTGAAGTACCCCAACTTGCTTCACTGAAGTTGGGGAACCTCCAACTTCTAAAAACAAGGACGGTCTTATTCGTCTTCAGGGCTTCCCGTTTCATCCGCCGATGCCACGTTAGGTACTTTCTAATTTCTAAGAGTAGAAAGTCCGGAACTAAATCCGGTGATGGTCTTACTCAGCGTCAACAGGCAGTTGTCCGCCTTCCGCAGACAATGATATTTTGTTAGTCCGCTTGGTTTTCGCGGTTTATGGTTAGAATACTAACCGAATAGTGCCAATAGGCATCTTGCGCTATTCTTTTGGAGGACGCTATAAAAGCGAACGGTGGTCGAGTTCATTAACGCGCAAGGACTACATCTCTATCACACCAAGCATCGACCATCTGTCTTCCCATGCATTAGAAGGTAGACCTAGGAGAGTTACTGTTATTATAACACTAAAAAATTGCATCTAGCCAATGTAATTTGGAAATCTCCGTGTCTGGAGATTTCCCACTGTCCATCCTTACCTTGCTATCGCTGAAGGTAAGGACTTCCGTGATTACGTTAAAACTAACAAATTAGTGACTGAGTACGTAACATCAAAAAAAAATTAACTGGACATTATTGCTGGCATCAAGATTGAATCAATCACATGAATGACACCGTTATCCGCCAGGATATCCGGTTTAACCACGATCGCCTGATTCACTTTATAACCACTGGATGTATCGATCACTAATATTGAACCTTCCAGAGTTGGCACTTCTTGTAACTCTAGCAGGTTATCGCTTCTGACATCTCCGGAGACAACATGATAGGTAAGAATTTTCTTGAGTTTGGGAATATCCTGCAATAGAGTGTCTAAGGTTCCCTCTGGCAGTTTAGCAAATGCCTCATCGACAGGTGCAAAAACGGTGTAGGGACCAGGACTCTTGAGGATATCGACTAAATTGGCAGCCTCAACCGCCTTGACTAGGGTGTTGAACGAACCAGCGTTGATGGCAGTCTCGACGAGATTGGGCATGAGTTTTATCGTGTTTTTAGTGCATCTCCTGTTCAGGGATACAATAGTTTCTCTGAAACTAACATCTTTCAAAGGTTAGAATTATCTCTCAAATCGTTCCATCAAACAATCGGCAATGCGCCGCGCTGCACCAGATTGACCCATACGACGGCGACCATTTTCGGCAATCAGTTGCAAGCGATCAGGATCTCGTAACAACTTCTGTAGGACTTGGACAACTCGCTCCGGTTGTTCGACTAAAATTAAGGATGGTCCTAATAGTCGCGTTTGCGCTTCGGCAAAAGCTGGGGTGTATTGAGGACCCGTTCCAGGAATCGCGATCGCAGGTTTTCCTAATCCGACAAATTGTTCGGTTGCGGTTCCTGCCATGGCAATGCAGCAGTCTGCTTTGAGCAGGCAAAGGTTATAATCTTCTTGAGTTAGTACCAATGTGCCATTCTTTTGGGTAAACGCGATCGCGGTTGGGTCATTTAACTTCAGATTCACCTCGATGTCTTCTATAGGCTGCTGACGCCATCCGTACCCGGTCAACGTTTCTTGTAGGGGTTCAAGACTTAAAGCGGGTGCGATCGCGCCGAGAAACACCACAGATCGTTCCTGGTAAGCATCTAATAACCCATTCGCAGCTAGGGCGATTTTCTGCCAATTCTGGTAGGCTTCTGGTATTCTCGAACCGGGCAATAAGGTAACCACCAAAGGACGCTGCATCTCTTTTTGTTCAGCATCAAGTTCATAGAATATCGGTTCTGGCTGTTCGGGTTCAATCCCATCCATCATTGGGTTCCCTAAATCCAACGCCGGAATTGACCATTTTTGCAAAATTTCTGTCGTTAGTTTATCTCTAGGAAACACCGCCTTGCAGCGCTTGCGACTCATCAACCAACGTTCCCACGGCAAATACACAGAACCGGACCATCCTTCCCGGCGCTGACGATTCGGTAACCATCCCGCTTCATCCCGCAGATAATACTCCGATTTAGCCGTCCCGACAAAGGCGTAGGGGGCGTCACTCAACCAGGCAAACAAAAGTGGTACAATATCCCCCACCGCTAAAATAACCCCTCCCCGTTTAGCCCAACGGCGAACAGCTTTCAATTGTGCCCATGTCAATTGCAGCAAACCACTCTGCACATCCTGCAGCAGGTGACGCCCTTCCATATAGATAAAACCACCAGAGGGCATTGTTTGCACCGGTCCGACAATCGGAATATCCAATTGCCTATAGGCTGCACCTTCACCCACTAACGGCAATGCTGCTAATTCCGGCGCATCTGAGTTAGCGTTGAGTTCCTGTAAAATTCGGACAGCAATAACATCTTCTCCGTGACCGTTGCTGATGCACAGCAGTTGCATAGTTGATAATGGGTGCTAAATGCCACTATAAATTTACCTTAAACAACAGGGAACAGTTTTTAAGAGGCAGCTATCACATTGATGTTGATACTTCGTTAATCAATACATGGCGATTACCGATGACCGAGCCACTGGTAAGGTTTACAATATAGCAGAGGCACAATTTCCAACGGAAGCACAACGGATTAGACGCATTGGGCAAGTGGCTGGATAAAACGGTGAAGTCGTGATTGCGTCGCCATCCCTAATGCCAGACAGTTGGAGTTTGCCCTACAATTTAGAACAGTATTGGGTGGTCGATTCTACCCGCATCCGCCAGGAATTGGATTATATAGAACCAGTCCTCTTAGCAAAAGCACTCTCAGCGTACCATTGAGTGGGAAAGAATTCAGCCGCCTGAAACCGTTTCCTCAGAAGCAGCACCAGAATTGCTGGACTATGACACTGAGGATGCAATCCTGGCTCAATTGGCAGCGATTAGGAGTTTGTAGATAAGCACAACGGCGATTGCGTTAAAACAGGAGTAAACCCCTGCCCTAGTGACAATGAACCAGCCTAAAAATCCAGGTCTGGAGAGTTCCAATCATTCTTTGATAGTGAATCATTCGCCTAAATTATCCCCGGAATCGGACAAACCAAGCACAGAGACATTAGATTCAGGTGTCTCGCCTGAACCATCCAAATCATCAATGACATCGGCTTTAGGTATCCCATCCGAAAAGCCAAAATTATCAATGACTGAAAAATTTGGGTTAAATAATCAGTTATCAATTGTTGATCCGTGTCGTCGGAATGGTTTAATTATCTATAAACGTTATCACGCCGAGTTTGCTGGACCTGGTGCCGCCGTCGGTGGAATATTTGATCATGATTGTCGGCAAGTGATACCTGTGGGGGATATGAGGTTGCTCACTCCAGAATCAGCCGATGAGCGAAAACGTGCTTGTTTAATTCGCCGCCAGTGGGCGCAACTAACGATACAAATAACCAATCATCCCACATCAGCCAAACGTGCCCAGAAGATTCTGAGTCAGTTTGAGGGCTTTTTTGATGCCGAAACAATTGCCAAAATACCTGACGAAGCCTTTGCCCTGTTGGTGGGTGTATTTCCTTATACAATTCAGATAATTCGAGATTCGCCAAGGAACTAAGTAGGGTCTGCTGAATAAGTGTTGTGGTGAGGGGGAGCGGGGGAAGCTGGGGAAGCTGGGGAAGCTGGGGAAGCAAGGGGAAATTTGTAAGGGTTTGAGGCTTGTTAACATAACTTCATAAGGTTGAGTTTATTTCCACCAACCTACTTAATAATGCTCCAGATGAGGATATTACCGTGATATCTGTGGGAGATCTGAATTTACTCACTCCAGAATCAGCCGATGAGCGCAAACGAGCTTATTTAATTCGCCGCCAATGGGTGCGACTAATGATGCAAATAACGGATCACTCAACACCTGCACAACGAGTCCAGCAAATTTTGAATCAGTTTTTGGGCTTCTTTGGCGCTGAAACAATTTCCCGAATGCTAGATTTTGCCCTGTTGGTAGAAGCTCTTGCCATGTTGGTTGGGGTATCTCCTCATACCGTTGAGATGGTAATCCGAGATTGGTTGGAAAAGCAATGAAGCAATCATGATTCAAGTTAAGTTATATAAATGTTCCTCAAACCCTGACAAATGACCAATGACCAATGACCAATGACCATGGAACGGATTGTCAAAAGTGGCTCAGGTTGGCGTCTAGGTTGGAATCCTCAGGCAACTCATTACCAGGGGTTAGTGGGTACTGATGAGTGGGCAATTGAGCTGACTCAGGCGGAGTTAGACGATTTTTGTCGATTGTTAGCACAGCTTGCTCAAGCTATTGAAGACATCGCTGATGAGTTAGTCGATGAGGAGAAAATCACCTGTGAAGCTGAGAGTGACTTGCTCTGGATGGAAGTGGAAGGCTATCCCTGTGCCTATACGCTACGCTTAATTTTGAACCAGGAACGTCGTTGTGAGGGAAGTTGGCAAGCCCAAGCTGTTCCGGGTTTGCTGCAAGCGGCTCAGTCTCTAAAAGTCTTTTGAGAGGGTTCCAGACGTGGCGATAAATGGGAAAAATATCTAAAGTTGTTAAAATGATAGATCTTATGATAATCTAGGGAAGGTTTCGCGGGGCGTAGCGCAGCTTGGTAGCGCACCACTTTGGGGTAGTGGGGGTCGTGGGTTCAAATCCCGCCGCTCCGATCGCAAAAGTTGACCCTAGAGATGTTGTTTATTTCTCTAGGGTTAATTCTTGGGTTTGGGATTCATGATTCAATCCGAAAAACCTTACAAAGCCTTCACAAAAAAAATCCCCAGTTCTGTTGTGGAATGGCGATAATAGAAACGCGGCAGTAATAGTGCTCTCCGCAGTGTACATTAATCCGATTCAAGAGAGGCGTGAGCAATGGCAACGTTAACCATGTCCCAGCGTGATTTGTCGGCTTTCACGGAACAGGATGTTACTGAATTAGCTGGACGTTTAGAACGAGACGATTACGACAATGCGTTTGCGGGACTAGATGACTGGCATTTGCTGCGGGCGCTAGCCTTCCAACGTCCAGAGTTAGCAGAACCCTACCTCTACTTGCTAGACCTAGAAGCCTATGATGAAGCGTGAATGAGTCTAGGCGAGTATTGATAGGTATAGGCGGTGGTATCGCCGCCTATAAAGTTTGTCAGGTCATTTCTACTCTGTTTCAGGCTCAGGTGCAAGTTCGGGTTATTCTCACCCAAGCGGCTCAAGAGTTCATCACACCCCTGACAATCTCCACCCTATCGCGCCATCAGGCTTATACCGATCGCCTATTTTGGCAGCCAATTCACGATCGCCCAGTTCATATCGAGTTGGGCGAATGGGCTGATTTATTCGTGATCGCCCCGCTTACCGCTAACACCTTGGGCAAGTTAGCTCACGGTTTAGCCGATAATTTATTAACCAATACCGTTCTCGCCTCCCCTTGTCCCATACTCCTTGCCCCAGCAATGAATACGGATATGTGGGAACAGCAGGCGGTACAGCGGAATTGGCAGGAAGTTTTGAGCGATTCCAGGTATCATACCGTAGGACCTGGTGCAGGACGATTGGCGTGCGATCGCGTCGGTGCAGGACGATTGGCAGAACCCAGAGAAATTCTTACTTCCATTCATTCGTTGTTATACACAGGCGGTAAGCGGGATTTAGTCGGGAAAAAGGTTTTAATTAGTACCGGTGGCACCAGAGAACATTTAGACCCCGTGCGCTTCATTGGTAACCCCTCTACGGGTAAAATGGGACTGGCATTGGCACAAGCCGCCAAGGATCGGGGAGCAATCGTAACATTAGTTCATGCGCCCTTAGCTGAACCCATTCCCCCGAATATTCAGGCAGTTTCAGTCGTCAGTGCCGCACAAATGGCTCAGGTAATGTTAGCGTATTTCCCAGAAGCGGATCTGGTAATCATGGCAGCCGCCGTAGCTGATGTCAAACCTGCCGATTATGCATCCGAGAAATTGCCCAAAGCCCAGCTTCCGACTGCCTTAAATTTAGAACCTGTACCCGATATTTTGGCAGAACTCGGACGGCGCAAACAAACCCATCAACAGTTAATTGGCTTCGCAGCACAAACAGGCGATATTGTCAAGCCGGCTTTAGAAAAATTAAACGCCAAGAATTTAGACGCGATCGCGGCTAATCCCATTGATCTGCCTAATGTAGGATTCGCCAGCGACACGAATCAAGCTATTTTCATTGATAAACAAGGACGTCAAAAGTCGGTTCAACCGTGCCACAAACTTGAGCTAGCCCACGCCTTATTTGATTTTATAGGTTTGTAGTGGGCACTTTAGTGCCTGAGACTGCCAGCACTTTAGGGAATCTTCGAGAACACCAACAAAGTAGAGACGTAGCATGCTACGTCTCTACAGATGTTAGGAAGACGAATTTGACATCCTCACCGCCCTACAAGGACGGCGATTCCTCACCACGCCCTAGGGGGTTAGCTACCAAACGCCTAGAGTCGCTGATTGGGGTTGACAGCTCTACGCACACTGCCTCAAAGAGGTCTTACACGCGCTCCCTGTCCGTTTTAAGTCTCGGAATGCCCTCCCGCGACTACATGTATCGTTTAGATCAAAAAACACAAATAATGCTTTTTGTTTGCCTCCAGGTCGGGTCGTCCGTTGCCCTTCAGTCTTTCCCTATTGCTGGCTCAGTCCCGGTTTCAACTCATAATGAGTGTATATCGCTGCAAGCGAATGCGGGTTTTTCAACCATTGTTATCATAGCACAAAATTCCCCCTCGAAGGGGGAGGCTTGTGACCCAATTTTTCGGTCAATCATTAATGTCTCGCCCTTCGGCAATGATTAAAACAACCTTTCCTTCCTCATCTTTTAACGGTTTAAGGGAAACATCCATGCGAACCATCACGCTTTCCCGTTTCCGAAACTGGACGTCCTGACGAACCAAATCACCGTCAGCCGCCTTTTTTATCGCCGTTTTCAACCACTGTTGTAGAGATTGACAGTGATTCCAACAATCCAGTTGCCACAGGGGTAAACCTAGCAAATTATCTAATTTATAGCCACTCGAATTTAATGCCGTTTGATTGATATCCACGATCAATCCTTCTGGTGTCAGCAACATCATGGATTGAAAGGTTTGATTAAAAATTCCCCGGAAACGTCGTTCACTGTCCTGGAGTTTTTTGATAATTTGTCCCCGTTCAATCCCATAGCGAATTGTTTTCACTAATAGGGGAATTGTAATATCATCCTTGAGCAAATAATCTTGCGCCCCATAAGCCATTGCCCCCAGTGCCAATTCTTCGTCGTTATTTCCCGTTAACACGACAATGGGAAGATGGGGAATAGCCTCTCGGAATTCAGTAACGGTGTCTAAGCCATCAGCATCAGGAAGATTCAGGTCTAACAAAACCACATCAATGGGGAGATTAGCACAACTCTCAATCGCATCAGCGAGTCGTTCAACATGATACAGTTGCCATTCGTTCGGATCTAAGCGTGAAAATCGGTGACGCTGCAAGCGAGCATCACTGGGGCTATCCTCCACTAATAGGACATGAATTTGTTGTTTGTCCATAGGACTGGTATCACTCCGAGGGCAATTGAACCGCCGCTAACCAAAATTCTTCCAATAACTGAACCATTCGCATAAACTGTTGAATATCGATAGGTTTGGTAATATAGCAGTTGGCATTAAGCTCATAAGACTTGAGTATATCCTCTTCATCCTCTGAGGTGGTGAGAACAATCACTGGAATCCGTTTGAGCGTGGGATCTGATTTGACCGAGGTTAATACTTCTTGACCATCCATTCCTGGTAAATTGAGATCCAACACAATCAAATCGGGACGGGGAGTGTTCCCATAATCCCCTTGCTGAAGTAAGTATTCTAGGGCGGTTTCCCCATCTTCCACCCAATGCAGGGTGTTGGCAATTTTAGCTTGCTTAAAGCTAATCCGGATGAGATTGGCGTCACTGGGGGAATCTTCAACGAGTAGAATTTCAATGGGTCTGAATCTATAACGGCTGCTCATTAGAGGATATCAAACAGGGAAGAGTAAAGAAAAAGGTGCTACCAACTCCAGGCTGAGATTCCACCCAAATCCGTCCACCGTGGCGTTCGACAATTTTCTTACAAACGGCTAAACCAATACCCGTACCCGAAAACTCGCGGCGGGTATGGAGGCGTTTGAAGATGACAAAGATACGGTCGAGGTATTTGGGTTTAATCCCAATTCCATTATCCTTTACCTGAAACAGCCATGCATTCTCTATCAATTGTGCCTCAATGTGGACGTGGGGAGGGCGCTCGCGGCAGAATTTGATCGCATTTCCGATTAAATTTTGAAACAGTTGGATCAGTTGAGTCGGATCAGCCGGAACCGTGGGGAGAGAATTGTAGGTAATCGTCCCTTGACATTCTGCGATCGCGACCTGTAAATTCTCAGTTACCTGACGTAGTATAGCATTACAGTCTGTGGGTTTCTCCTCTGGTGGACGAGTCCCTAGGCGAGAATACATCAGCAAGGCTTGAATCAACTGGCGCATTCGGGTGGCGCCATCAATAATAAACTCCATATAGTCTTGAGCGGATTCATCGAGTTGATCTAAGTAGTCTTGTTGTAATAGTTGTGTATAACTTGCCACAGCGCGTAACGGTTCTTGCAAATCGTGAGAAGCGATATAGGCAAATTGTTCTAATTCTTGATTAGAACGTTGCAATTCCTGAGTCAGTTCTTTGAGTTTTACTTCCGCATCGCGACGTTCAGCAATTTCCGCCTGTAAAACGGCATTCATGGCAATTAAGGCTTTGGTTCGTTCCTCAACTTGCCGTTCTAATTCTTCTCGCGCATTTTGTAAGACATGTTCCGCTTGTTTTTGTAGGGTGATATCTTGAGACATCACCATCCCAGCAAAAATTTCACCCCGCTCATTTTTAACCGGAAGAGTATACAATTGATGCGTGCGATCGGCAAACTTCATTTCAGATACCTTTGTTTCTCCGGCTAACGCTGACTGATACAGCGGTTCGATTATTTTACAAACATCGGGTGATAAGACATCTGTAATAGTTTTTCCTTTTAACTGTTCAGGTTCAAAGCCGCCAGCCCTTACCCCCTCCCCTTCTGCTAACAAGAAGCGTAAATTTTGATCAAATAATAAAACACTGCCATTGGGAAAATTTTGCGTCAGGGTTCGATAAAGTCCCTCACTTTTACGTAAAGCTATTTCCGTGGATTTCCGTTCCGCAATTTCCGACTGTAACGAATGATTGAGTTCCGCTTGCTTTTGCCACAAACGAGCATTTTTAATCGAAATGGCAGCTTGTGCCGATATTAAATGTAAGAGTTCAACTCGTTCTGGCGTAAATGCACCAGTCGCTAAATTATTTTCCAGATAAAAGAGTCCGATCAATTGTCCTTGATTCAGCAGCGGCGCACAAACTATAGATTTCGGTTGATTGTGCTGAATGTAGGCATCGGTAAGAAATTTATCCTCAGAGGTGGCATCATTTAACACTAACAGTTCTTGAGTCCGGTTGACATAATGAATAATCGCGGTGGGAATATCTTGGCTACTTTCCAGGGGAATCGATTGTAAAACAGCAATATTATCTAAATTCCCTCTATAGGTTGCTTCAATCAGTAACTGTCCCTCCCGATCCAATATTAAAACACCTTGGGTAGCGCCAGCATTTTCTATTAAAATTTTCATTAAGCTAGTGAGCAATTTATCCAGCGCCATTTCACTGGAAAGCGCTTGGAATGTTTTCACAATAGTGCTAAAATCTAGCACCGCTGCCAGATAATTCCCCGAAACTGAGTCCATAGGTGAATTAGTGAGCGTGTCTTTGATTTTAACCGAGGCTAATGCTTCAGTAAGCAAGTGAGGATAGGTTTTCTCCAACTCTTCAACCTTTCGCTGGGCACCCCAATGTTGATACCCATGGCGGGCTTTTTGCAAATAAAGTTTAGCGAAGTCTACTTTGCCTTTGCTCAACCAAAACTTAGCGGCTAGTTCATTTCCTAATGCTTCATGGTGAGTAAATTCATTGGTTTTAGCTAAAGCAATAGCCCGATCATAAAGATCCATCGCCTTGTCCGTTTGACCAGAAATCTGTGCCATTTCTGCATCAATCAACACATATTTATGCAAAAAATTTTCTGGGCAATTCTCTGCCCAGTTTTTCATCTGATTTTGATTAACAATCAATGTTTGCCAATAGTCAGTTTGCTTACTATCCGTAGCCTTGGTATAGAGTGCTGTTAGGATCAGTGATGTATAAAAATTATATTCAGCTTGAGTTAATAAGCCTAGAATAAACGGCAGATACTTTTCTGCTTTTTTAATAGAAGTAAGCGCAGCTTCGGGTTTATTGTATAAATAAAGAACCCAAGCCCTAATACTGTAAAATGTACAAATACCACTAAAGGTATGATGCGTATTACAGGTGTCTAAATAATGTGCCTCACTAATCTCATCCGTATCAAATGCCCATTTATTTTCAGTTTTTCCAGATAAGTTAAATACAGGTAGTTGACAGGCTAAAATCATATCCGTTACCCATTTGTTTTGAGTTTTGCGGCTAAAGCGCAAAATTTTATGGGTTTGGATGAGTACATTTGTTAAGTTTGAGCCCTGATTGAATGCATTATACAACTGATTGTTTAAGGTATAGCCAACATATTGGAAATCCCCAGCTTCCATTCCCGCTTCATAAGCGTCACGATTAATGAATTCTGCACATTGAATCGGCTTGATCCAGGCGTTTAAAAATGTCGCCAAAAAATGATGGGTTCGACCTATATAAACGGGATTATTATAGGTTTTACTTAATTGGCAAGCCAGTAAGCCAAAGGCATACCCCCCTTGATAATCTCCCCAAAGCGAACCTAGTAATAATCCATAATTAGAATAACCTTTAGAGGATTCTGGAGCATTGCCATATTGGAGGGATAAATTAACAAGTTTTACGGTAACCCAAGCATAAATATCTTGATCCAAGAAATAAGTGGGAGGATCTAGACTCAACAGTAGCTTTACCGCCGCTTTTTTTACAACGTCGGTCATATCTGGTAAATCAATTAAACTAGCGATTTCGCGATCGCCTAAATAGAATTTTAAGTCAGCGACTTCTCTATCTAAGGCTCTTTTCCAGTTGGCGCTTGGAAAATCAATTCCCAGTTGTTTTAGGGCTTGGCTTCCCACTCTAATCGCTTCCTCATAGTTAGCCAGCATGGTATACTGAACGATGAGTAGGTTATAAAGTTCAGCCTGTTCAACAGTTGAGGAAGCTTTAATTAAGGTTTGATTGATTAAATAATGTGACTGTTCAAAGTTGCCATTAAGATATTCAATTTCAGCCAACTCTTTGTGAATTTTAAATGTTAATATGTATTGGTCATTCCAGCTCGTTTTGCTTAAAGTCAGTAGACTTAAGTTGAGATAATCTCTAGCCGCTATATACGCTGTTGCTAATTTAGCTTTTTTGGCAGCCGCTAAATTCAACCGAGTTAATTCAAGTCGTTCTTGATCATCGGTGATAGCTTGACATTTCCAATTGAGATGATCGACAATATCAAAAATTCGCTCATACTTTTGAGACGGGGAAAGATTAGCAAGCAACAGCCGACCAATTTTCCAATGAACGGCTTCTTTCGTCACTTTATCCATTAAAGCATCAACCGCCTGTTGGACGCGATCGTGGGAAAATTTATAATACTGAATTAAATTAAAATTTGTTTCTGAATGCTTTGACTTGGGTTCAATTAATCCTAACTGAATTGCTGGAATTAAATCGCCAAAAGTTTCATCGGGTGTTTTTTGATAAATTATGGCAACTAAATCAAGTGGAAAATAATTTCCCATACAAGCGGCTAAACCTAAAACCTGCTGAGTAGTTTCAGGAAGTTTTTTTAACTTTTCAATCATCAATTTAACTACATTATCTGTAATCGCTGTTTCTTCAATCTGGTCAATACTCCAAGTCCACTGACCGGATTTTCCGCAGGGAGAAGGACTAAATAAAATTAGATTTTCCTGGGCAAGGGTTTTGATGAATTCTTTAATGAAAAAAGGATTTCCGGCTGTTTTACGCAATACCAATTCAGCTAAAGGGGTAACAGCTTGCTCATCTTGGTGTAATGTTTCCGAAATTAAACTGATAACTTGTTCTCGGTTAAGGGGGTTTAAAATAATCTGGTTAATACTAATGCCAACACTACAAATTGTATCCAAGCTGATCATTAAAGGATGACTCGGATCAACTTCATTGTCTCGATAAGCACCAATAAGTAATAGATGGTGGATTTGGTCATCGGTTAGAATTGATTCTAGCAACTTGAGGGTAGCCGCGTCAGCCCATTGTAAATCATCTAAAAAAATGACTAGGGGATGTTCAGGTTGGCAAAAAACCCCCATAAAGGCTTGAAATACTAAATGAAACCGATTTTGGGATTCAGCCAATCCTAATTCAGGGACTTCAGGCTGAGTCCCAATAATCAGTTCGACTTGCGGAATTACCTCGATGATAATTTTTCCATTGCGACCCAAGGATTCCAATAGTTTCTCTCGCCATTGTCTAAGTTTTGCTTCACTTTCAGTTAAAATTTGTCGGATTAATTTGGAAAAAGCATTGACCAGGGCTGAGTAAGGAATATTACATTGAAATTGGTCAAACTTTCCGGAAATAAAATAACTTCCCTGCTGGATAATAGCTGGACGTACTTGATGAACTAGGGATGATTTGCCAACGCCAGCATAGCCAGTGAGGAGTATTATTTCAAGTTGTCCATTTGGGTGATTCCTTACTACCTGCTTCTTGGGGAAACAGGCTAGGTGAAAAAAAGCAGCGAGGAGTGTTTTGATCTCACGTTCTCGACCATAAAGTTTTTGGGGAATTGGCAACGATTTTCCCTGATCATGATATCCAAGGGGGAATTCTTGAATTATTCCAGTTGTTTTTAACTGTTCTCGACAATGCTCTAAATCAGCTTTGAGTCCTGTAGCACTCTGGTATCGCCTTTGCGGCATTTTTTCCAGGAGTTTCATGATAATATTGGAAATAGCTTTAGGACAAAGGGATTGGCGATTGAGAAAGTTTTGAGTTTTGAGTTTTAAGTTAGTTTTTTCGGCTTCCCCGGCTCCCCAGATCGTCTGATCCTCTGCTCCCTTGTCCTCCCCATCTACTACGTTTGACTGCAACGTTACATGAGGAGGGAGGGGTTGTTGAGCTAGATGGCAATAAATCAACTCCATGGGTTCATCTTTATCGAAAGGGAGATGATGGGTTAATAGTTCATAAAGAGTGACACCTAAGGAATAAAAATCCGTGCGGTAATCGAGAGGACAATCCATCCGTCCAGTTTGCTCTGGTGATAAATAGGCTAAAGTACCCTCTAAACTCGGCGATTGTTTTGGCGGATAATTTTCTCTGGATAAGCGAATAGCAATACCAAAATCAATAATTTTAATTTGTCCCGTCGCCGGATTGAAAATAATATTCGATGGATTAATATCTTTATGAATCGTATTAGCGGCGTGGATTGCACCTAAGCCCTCTGTAATCTTAATCGCGATGTCCAGAATATCGGACAGAGACAATTCTATTTTATTGAGTAATAATTTTAAGGAGTCTCCGCCAATATCTTCAAACACGATAACCCAGGTATTCTGATAAGCGAGTAAGTCGTATGAGTGAATAACGCCCTCTAATCGCCAGTGATGAGTAATTTCGTATTCACTTTTGTAGCGGTTCAGTTCTTCAGACGTGGGGTAGTCGGATTTGAGGACTTTCAGAATAACAGGTTGAGTATCGAGCTGTCGGATTCCTCGATAAACTAGAGAATTAGAGCTTTCATAGATTTTGGCGAGAATCTGGTAACCTGGAAGGACGATCACAGTGGGATTTGCCTAGTAGTAATGCGATGTTACAGACGTAGTCTGGTACGTCTATTTAAAAACGGTAACATCTTGAGGCGAAACTGTCTCTTTTTTGAGGGATTACCTGGAAAATTTAATTTAAACTTAAACCCGCTTAATTGGGTCAAGTTATAACTCTTGACACTTGGGCAGGTTTTGTGGGTAAGTTATCGGTGAGGAGTTGCCTGACTAAGCAGAACGTAAGGATTGGGTTTGCCAGTGACGCTGTTGAAGCTGGTGCATGTGGTTAAAGAGTTGCCAGCAATAAGCTTCGCTGAGTCCACAAGTAATAGCTCCGCGAAGCACAACATTAAAATACCAATCGTTCGGTGCTAATTCTTCCGCTAATTTTTCCACAACTACATAAGTCCGGACATCGGGATAGACTCGCCCTTGACAGGAAACTTCTACGGTTTCTCGCCGATAGCCACCATGGGGTACTTCTTCCCGGTGATCTAGAGGAGCACTAAATCGCTCAGGTAGGCGGTATAAGACTCCTTCAACCGTTGCGTTAACATCGGGTACGATATCCAGTACACCACAGTTACGCCGTACTGATTTGCGGTTAAATCCCAGTCGATATCCTTGGAGAGTAGCTGAACCAAGGACGAAAGCATGAGTACTTTCACCTAGCGATCGCTTTAAATCAACAGGACACATACAGGAGCCATAGGCAAAGTAGTAAAAGGTTGGCTCTGGCTGAGGAAACTGTAGCACATTAGCTACGGGCAAAGACGGCTCAAGAGACTGTGACGGTGAATCTTGACGATGAGGCTGAGTTGTCATCGCTGGCTAAAGACTAAGATAATAAACGGCAAAGGCTTAAGCTGTATATTATCCACTAAGTCAGGAGAACGAATTGTAGCCGATTTTTCATATTAGTGTAGCTCAATCCGGAATCAACCCAGTTGGTATAATCACAAAGGCGATCGCATGAACTGAGGCGATATGATGAACGTGGGTAGTACAAAACACTGGTAGCTGCATCAAGCTACAACGCTTTGAGCCAGAGAGTTGAAACTTTGGCGAGTGCTGACTCGTCATCAGAGTTGACCAATCCCCTCCGTAACCAGGATGGTGTCTTCGAGTCAGGAGAACCTCTAGGCTTTCCAGGAATATTTGGCGTAAACTATCCACAGCAAGATTGCGAACTTTGGTATTATTAACTCCTAAACCCATGAAGTCCTGCTTATTTAACATGGCTAACCTGAAGCGGCGTCTAGGCATAGCGCTGATACTGCCAATTAGCCTTATGGGAGCGATGGCGCTTCCTACTCCCCTCAAAGATGCCCAAGCCCAAACTGGCGATGGACGTGCTATCACGGTTCGGGCAGATGTTCAAGAAGCCAATTCTCAAACTGGTGTTGTCACCGCACGGGGTAATGTACAGATTGATTATCCCGCTCGCCAAATTCAGGCAACGGCGGCTCAAGCTCAATATTTTAGTCGAGAACGCCGCATTGTGCTCACGGGGAATGTTTATGTCTTGCAGCAAGGTAATAGTCTGCGAGGTGAAACCATTACCTATTTAATTGATGAAGGACGCTTTGTTGCCCTACCGAAAACCCAACAACAGGTTGAATCAATCTATCTTGTGTCTGATCCAGAAGCCCCAACCCAATCGGTTGCACCGCCTGTAACTCCTCCCTTTAATCCAAAACCTGTGTTCAAAACTCCAGTAAGTGAGCCATAATTGTTATTTGTCATTTGTTATTCGTTAGCGCCAAAACCCTTGAGATACCGTAGGGTGGGCATTGCCCACCAGCATACCAGTCAGTACCCTTCAACTGAACACTAATCGGGGCGGGTTTAGTTACATCTGGGTGACAGGCAATGATAGTAGTCAAACCCGCCCCTACAGAGGTACCATGCTACGTCTGTACATATCAAAACTCCCCAAATGAGGTGGCTATTCTTGAAAATTGTTTTAGAGAATATTCATAAATCCTATAACAAAAAGTCTATCGTTAACCGTGTCAATCTGTCTGTGGCACAAGGGGAAGTTGTGGGGCTGCTTGGACCCAATGGTGCAGGAAAAACGACCACATTTTACATTGCCATCGGTATAGAAAAACCGAATCAAGGGACAGTATGGTTAGATGATAATGACATCACCAAGCAGCCGATGCACCAGAGGGCGCGTTTTGGTATTGGCTATTTGGCACAAGAACCCAGTATCTTTCGTAATCTGACGGTTCGAGATAATATTCGACTGGTGCTAGAGCAAACGGGTGTACCGCGTCAAGAATGGCGCTGGCGGTTGCGAACGTTGATTGAAGAGTTTGGTCTGGAAAAAGCAGCGAATACGATTGGGAGGCGAGTTTCTGGGGGTGAACGCCGTCGCACAGAATTGGCAAGAGCGTTAGCTTCAGGCGTAGAAGGTCCCAAGTTTTTATTCTTAGATGAACCCTTTGCGGGGGTTGATCCGATTGCTGTGTCTGAGATTCAGAAAATTATTGCCCGATTGCGCGATCGCCAAATTGGAGTTTTAATTACAGATCATAATGTTCGCGAAACCCTAGCCATCACCGATCGCGCCTATATCATGCGAGATGGACAAATTCTGGCATCGGGTAGTGCTGAAGAACTTTACAACAATCCCTTAGTGCGGCAATATTACTTGGGCGATGAGTTTCAACAATAATCCTCAGACGCGCCATGGCGCGTCTGGCACACTTCTCCAGTCATGACTGTCCGTAAATCTCTCCCTTTTTTCTCATTCATTCCTGGCTTATCGGTGATGGATCGTTATATTATCGCCGAACTTATTCCCCCATTTTTATTTGGTATGGGAATGTTTTCATCAGTGGGGGTAACGATTGGTAGCTTATTTGACTTGATGCGGAAAGCGGTGGATGAAGGACTACCGGCTACGTTGGTGCTGAAAGTGCTGCTGTTGAGTTTACCTCAGTTCATGGCGTATGCTTTTCCCACATCTGTTCTTTTAGCCACTTTATTGACCTACAGCCGTCTCTCTAGCGACAGTGAACTGATTGCTTTGCGAAGCTGTGGGGTGAGTATTTATCGCCTAGTGCTACCCGCAATATTACTGAGTTTTATTGTTACTGGTGTTACCTTTGGATTTAATGAATACGTAGTCCCCGCGTCTAACTATCAAGCTACCCTCACCTTAGAACGGGCATTAGGGGAGGAAAAACCCGCCTTCAAGGAGCGCAACATCTTCTATCGAGAATATGGAGAGGTTGAACAGGCTGATGGTAGCAAGGACAATCTACTTAAGCGCTTATTCTACGCTCAAAAGTTTGATGGTGAGCGGATGAAGGGTTTAACGATTCTTGATTGGTCTCAGCAAGGTCTTAACCAAATTGTTACTGCTGATTCAGCTATTTGGAATATAGCTCAAAGTACTTGGGATTTCTATAACGGTACTATTTATTTAGTAGCACCGGATGCCTCTTACCGTAACATCGTGCGGTTTGAACACCAACAACTACAATTGCCTCGCATTCCCTTGGATTTGGCAAGAAAAGACCGCGATTACGATGAAATGAACATCACTCAAGCCAGAGAACGTCTAGAGTTAGAGCGCCAGAGTGGGGATGAGGATGACATTCGCAAGCTCAAAATCCGCATCAATCAAAAATTTGCCTTACCATTTGCTTGCGTTGTTTTTGGCTTAGTTGGAGGCTCATTAGGCAATCGACCTCAGCGTACCAGTAAAGCCACAGGCTTTGGTATCAGCGTGTTAGTTATTTTCGCCTATTATATGCTGATGGCGATCGGAGATGCTCTGGGATTGAGTAACTACCTCCCTCCTTTAATCTCTGCGTGGTTGCCTAATCTGATGGGGTTTGCTGTTGGGGGATTTTTGTTAATTCGATCCGCCCGATAGTAGGGGTTTGGTCACCAAACCCCTCAACCAAACAGCATTGTGGTATAACGTATCCTAACAGGTGAATCGAAAAGTCTATCACATTGGATATAATTAGTGGGTTGCACTACAGAGTCAACCGTTGACGCTCATAAAAAATCAATCCTTTAAATTATTTCTGTAACAAAAGTTACATTATCTCCTTTATTCTGACTCGGTTAGTTCAATTTTTGTCAAATCCTACTTCAGGCTTTCGCTATGTCATCTCCCAATCAAGTGCCTGCGTATCTGCGCTATTTAAAAGCCCGACTCCAACCCTTAAGGCAACCCACATTTTGGCTATCAGTCATGGGTTTTGGTTTAATCGTGCTGTTTGTCTGGGAATATTGGAAAAATCCCAATTGGTTGAGTTTCTTAGAAGAAGACCCAATCCGCGAGCAATTTGAGAATTCAACGGATGAGACCACGCTTTCGGCTGAAGAACTTGCCGCCAACATGGCAGATATCGACAGTTCGGCAGTCCTCATCGAGGAATTTGACCAACAGAACGCTCTGGCTGTGGCTAGTTTACCAGACCCGAAGTCGGGTGACAAAAAAAATTCTTTGATTGCATCGACACCAGAACAGCCATCAACCTCGGCTCCCTCACTCCTAAACAGCGTTGCTGAGCCAAAACCCAGCTCCAGCAATCCCTTTGCCAAAGCTTCACAAGAGTTCCTCATGGGGGATATTTTGTCGGGTAAGGGACTCTTTCCCAACCCGAATATGTTGAGTTCTGAGTCTTCCTCCTCAAACTCAGACACGACTTCTGCGAATGCTTTCCAAGAATTGACTGAGGTGTCAGGAACAGAGGCGTCTCAAACGAGCAATAAAAATTCTGATCAACTGACTCAACGTTCTGATACGAGTCCCAGTCAAACCGTGCCAACCTCTGGAACAAGTGGACAAAACAGGACTCCATTACCCACTGTGCCAAGGACGACAATCAACAGAGGGATAATACAGCCTAGCTATCCTCCTGCTTCTGTACCGACTGTCTCTGGCTACAATGGTGCCGGACAGCCCACCTATCCCACAGGGATGACACCGAATGGAACAGTTTATAACGGTGCTGGACAGCCCATGTATCCCTCAGTTCCTGCCCCTCCAGTCCCAGCAACGGGTGTCACCAACTATCCTGTGATGCCAACAGCACCTGCCAACTCCGCTAATGTTGGACAATATCCGACTCAACCCAATACTGTTCCGAGTGTCGGAAATAATCCGACACCCATTACACCAGGGTTGCAGCCGAGTCAGCTCAACCGCTCACAATTAAATGCTCGTTAAACGACTTGACATTGTAGAGACGTTGCCGGCAACGTCTCTACAACCAGAAAAGAACAGGAATAGCGGATTTGCGCTCAGACAGCAGATTTTACTAGAAGTGTTTAATAATTGCGTCCGCAAATTCAGAACACTTCAACGGTGACTCAACCCGTGGCGTCATCATTCGGGCTAAGTCGTAGGTCACTTCCCGGTTAGAAATAGCACCGCCAATTCCTCGTGTAATTAAATCAGCCGCTTCTTGCCACCCCATATATTCCAACATCATCACAGCAGATAAAATGAGTGAACCGGGGTTAATTCGGTCTAAACCTGCATGCTTGGGTGCTGTGCCGTGGGTGGCTTCAAAAACTGCACAGGTGTCACCAATATTGGCACCAGGTCCCATGCCTAAACCCCCCACCAGGGCAGCCGCTGCGTCGGATAGATAATCCCCATTCAGGTTCATCGTCGCCAGAATCGAGTATTCATCTGGGCGAGTCTGGATTTGTTGGAAAATACTGTCCGCAATCCGGTCATTGACCATGACTTTTTCTTTCCACTGACCATTCCCGTGGGTGTCCCAGATGGCATTGAGAACACCTTCGACTTCTGCCATCGCTTCAGCTCGTTTTTCTGGTGTCAAGGCATCATAACCGGGTTCAATCTTACGGGCATTTTCTTCGAGGCTGATATCCGGCTTATGTTCTTTATTGCTCAGAATCCAAGATTCTCGTTCGGTAACGCATTGCGCCCGAAATTCTGTGGTAGCCAGTTCATACCCCCAGTCGCGAAACGCACCTTCGGTGTATTTCATAATATTACCCTTATGCACCAAGGTAACCATTTGCTTGGCTTTGGGTAAGGTTAAGGCGCGTTCAATGGCGCGACGAATCAGACGTTGAGAACCGGTTTTACTGATGGGTTTAATGCCAATGCCTGAGTCAAGGCGAATCTGCTTTGTACCATGTTCTGGCGTGGCTGGAATCAGATCATTATTGAGAATAGATATCAGTTTGTCGGCAATTTCGCTGCCCTGGCGCCACTCAATTCCCAGGTAGATATCTTCTGTGTTCTCCCGGTAGATAATCAAATCCAGTTTATCGGGTTGTTTGTGGGGCGATGGTGTCCCTGGGTAATATTTGCAGGGACGCACGCAGGCATAGAGGTCATTAATTTGGCGTAAGGCGACGTTGAGAGAACGAATACCCCCCCCAATTGGTGTGGTTAACGGTCCTTTGATGGCAACACCGTATTCTTTAATCGCGGTTAGGGTGTCTTCCGGTAAATATTGATACGTGCCGTACTTATCGCAGGCTTCATCACCGGCATAAATTTTAAACCAGGTAATTTTCCGCTTTCCACCATAAGCAGTTTGCACCGCTGCGTCAATGACTTTTTGGGTAGCGGGCCAGATATCGACACCTGTGCCGTCTCCCCGAATGAAGGGAATAATCGGATCATCAGGAACGATGGGTTTGCCATTGTCGAAGGTAATGCGAGAACCCGTATCTGGAGGTGCGATTTTTTCGTACATAAAACTCCTTGGCTAAGGTTGAGATCAGCATCACGATTAATTGATGCTCCGAAAAAGTTACCAGATCTCCCTGCGGCTGGGAACTTTATTAAGTTTTTTTGCAGATCACTGCCAAATGAGGAATAAAAAGGCAACAAATTGGTAACAAATATAACGGACGTTTAGTGAGTTACCCATTACCTATAAACTCCAAGTGACCTTGAGGTGGGCAAGAGCAACGGACGATAATATAAGCATTTCCTTTGGTGATAACTCTTGCCCACCCTAGACAAAAGTGGCTAATTGAGATTGGTGCAAGATGTGAGATGCTACCTGTCCATGGCGTCGCTGCTGTTTATCGATACAAGTACAAGGTTGGACGCAATAGTCTAGGGTTTAGACACTCGCTGAACTCAACCATTATGCTGGAATAAAGCATCTGTGTTGGCTATTGTTGTGCACTCTGTTACTCGATAGAGCGTAGCTCGGCATCAACCCGACTGTGTGATGGAGTAGCCGATTACACAGAGTTGGCTAATCTGTCCTCCGGCTGGCTTCTCTACAGGGAAGGTTTGTGGCAATACGCTACTGAAGTCGCTAGGCTAATACCAACACAGAGTTTTTTGCTCCTGATTCCTGCTATTGCCCAGACGCTTCTTATCCAAGGAAGGATGTTCTGAGGGAAAGCGTCTCACCAACCTAACCTTCAACCTTTTGACCCATGACTGACGACCAACGATGAAAAAAATTTTAGTGGTTGATGATGATAGAACATTACGCATTACTTTGACACGCGCCCTGGAAAATATGGGATATCAGGTTGAACAGGTGAGTTCTGGGGCAGAAGCTTTGGAGGCTTGTGTCAAAAGTCCACCGGACTTGGTGGTTTCTGATGTGATGATGCCGGAGATGGATGGAATAGAATTTTGCCGCCGTCTGAGGGCGACTCCATCCGGTCAACTGATGCCTTTTATTTTTCTATCGGGCAAAGGAGAACTAGAAGACCGCATTCATGGTCACTCCATCGGAGCGGATGATTATCTGATTAAGCCTGTTAATCCCAGAGAATTAGCGGCTAAAATCGAGGCTCAGCTTGAGAGAACCCGTCGCATTCATGCTCTGATTGTTCAGTTAATGCAGCTGAATGCCAGTTCCGCCGTCACGGAGTTAGCCAACCAAGCCAAAACCGCTCAAGCGACCGAGGTGTCACCACCCCAGGCAGAAGAAACTGTCACCCCTACACCTTTACCGTTGACACCTGCAGAAGAGCGAGTTTTTTGGGAAGTGATTCAAGGATTGACGAATAAACAAATCAGCAATCGCTTGTTTATTAGTCCGCGTACTGTTCAAACACACCTGAGTAGTATTCTCAATAAGTTAAAGCTGGGAAACCGCGCTCAGCTTATTCGTTTTGCCTATGAAAATGGTTATCAACCTCCGAGCAATGGTTAGGAAGGCGGGGAAGTAGGGGGAGCAGGGGGAGCAGGGGGAGTAGGGGGAGCAGGGGGAGCAGGGGGAGTAGGGGGAGCAGGGGGAGCAGGGGGGGTAGGGGGAGCAGGGG